>JANMQE010000793.1:0-36941 GCA_031370195.1 Phyllobacteriaceae bacterium | reverse complement strand
GGTGCCGGGGCGCAGACTGTTTCGCTGACGACGCTCGACGTCACTGCTGTGGGTGTGGACAACACGGACATCGACGACATGATTTCCGCCGTAGATGCAAAGCTTGCGCAACTGGCGTCTTCCACGTCCGAGACCGGGGCGGTGAAGAAGCGCATTTCTATCCAAGGGGACTTTGTGAAGACACTGCTCGACTCCATTGAACTCGGGATCGGGACACTGGTTGATGCAGATATCTCAAAGGAGTCCACGCGTTTGCAGGCATTGCAGACGCAGCAGCAGCTCGGAATTCAGGCCCTGTCGATTGCCAACGCTTCGGCGCAGAATATTCTGGCCCTGTTCCAGTAGACCTATTCGCGGTCCGGAAGACAGCGGTGACGCTTGACGAATTCAGCGTTCGATCTCGCGGATCAGCACGGCGAGCGCCTGATAAAAATTTTGCGGGATGATCTGATCCACCCGGACAACCTTGAACAGCGCGCGGGCGAGATCAACCTGTTCAAAAACAGGGATTGCGTGGTCGGAGGCGATTTCGCGGATGCGCTGCGCGATCAAATCCGCACCCATCGCAACGACGACCGGCGCAGCGTCGCGGGCGCGGTCGTATCGCAGCGCGATGGCGATGTGTGTCGGGTTGGCGATGATCAATGTTGCCGTTGGCACCGACTTCATCATGCGGTTGCGCGCGCGGCTTCTGCCCAGTGATCGCAAACGGCTTTTGACAATCGGGTCGCCCTCCGCCTGTTTGATCTCGTCCTTGACCTGCTGTAGCGTCATTTTCAGATCGTTGAGCCAGTTTTTCCGTTGCCAGACGAGATCGACCGCCGCGACGGCGACTGCTGCGATGCACACGGCGGCAATCATTTGCGAGACCAAAGATGCGATGGCAACCGGTGCGGCATCGGCACTCCGGCGGACCATGATTGTCACCTCCCTGATGGTGTCGTCCATCTGAAATGAGAAAATTGACAGAAAGAGCGCGACTTTCATCAGCGACTTCAAGAAGTCGAAATAGTTTTTGGCCGAGTTCAACCTCTTCCAGCCTGCGGCGGGCGATATCCTTGAAAACTTCGGGGCGATCCGGTTTGAGATGAGCCTTGGTTGATTTTGAAGAATGGAGGATAGCAATCCAGAGACGACCAGCGCCACAAAAAATGGCGACAGGGCAATCGCAACGCCGGAAAAAAGCTGCCAGATCAGTTTGAACATTTCCGGATTGGAGATCGGCTCCTGTCTGACATTTGAATCAACGGCGGCGTGGAGAATTGTTGATATCTCCATGGAGTCCCCATTGCCGAAGGAGGCGTAATAGGCCCAAAAGACAACTATTGAGGCGACCAGCGGAACCTCTCGCGAGAAAGGCACATTACCTTCGTCAAGCGAATCGCTGACGCGCTTGTCTGTCGCGGTTTCGGTTTTGCTGTCCTTGTCTGTGTCTTCCAAAGCGCAGCCTTTTCTATATCAAGCGGCAAGCGGGGCTGTGGCAAGCGGTTCGGCAACGAGCTCGATCCGTCCTTGCGTAGCAAGACGCATGACTTCTGCGACAATTTGTCTGCGGGCTTTGGCGATATCGGCAGGGCGAGCTGTGGTTTTGGACCGCAGATCATTTTCAATCATGCGGCGCGAGCGCTGGCCAATGCTGGAGAGCGCAGCTTCCGCGATGTCAGGTGGGGCGTCACGCAAGGCGAGCGTCAGCATATCGATCGGCACCAGATCAAACACGGTGGCGCGCGCGGTTTTACCGAGGTTCGGGATATCCTCAAACCGGAACAGCATCGACTTGATGCCGCTCATGATTTCGGCGGTGAGCATGCCTGTCATGTCGTTCAAATAGGATTCGGAGTCCTGCTGGTTCATCTCATTCAAAATGGCAGCAACACCCGCACCTGAGTTTTTTGCCTTGCCCGGCTTGATTTGCCCAAACCTGGCGATGAGAGCGCTTTCGACAAATTCTTTTGCCGCTGGCGTAACGTCGGTGATGTCCATCAGGCGCGCCAGCAAGGGCAGTGCCACAGGGCGGCCCATAAGGGAGATGATTTCGGATGTGCGCGAGGCAGGCATTTGCGAGAGAATGTAGGCGGCGGCCTGCATGTGTTCGCTGGTCAGGTAGTCGGCAACCTCTTGTGGTTCAACCTCGAGAAGCAGCTCCCATCCTGATTTTGGGGCAGGTTCAGTTTGGCCGGTTTCGCTCTGCCCTGCGGCATTGGCTTCACTTTGCGAAACAGCTTCGCTGAGCTGATCGAACGAGTTCAGAATTCCGACACCATCGACAAACTCCTTCTCAAATTGCGTGATGATGTCCTGCAGGTCTTTTTGGTCGATTTTTTTCATCAGTCTTGCGTTGGCCAACAGCGCGTCAATCTCTGACTTTGCCAGAAACTTCAAAATGTCCGCGACCAGCGGCTGCTCGGTGGCGATGACAACGGCCACTGCCATTTGCGCGGCGGAGTATTTGGTTTGAGTGTCCATTTGCGAGCGCCAACTGTCTTGATCAGGAAATCACGCTTGAGATGCGAAAGCCGAATGTGTTTGACTGCTTGTCGGCGATAACCAGTTCGCCCCTTGCGATCCTGATGCCGTTGACTACCAGATCGAGCGGGTCGCCGATAATCCGGTCAAGTTTGAGTGTGGAGCCAATCTTCAGGACGGACAGCTCCGCCAATGTCAGCTCGGTTGATCCCAGAATTACATTGACCTCCAGCGGAATTTGGAGTGCGGCACCGCTTGAGGATACATTAGCGGGCTTGGCTTCATCTGCCCGCCCGGAAGCAGGCCCCCCTGCCCGGCTGGATATTCCGCGCAGTTCCTCAATCGCCCGGTTCAACTCCCGCTCGGAATCTTCCGGCGCATCGGCTGGCAGCGCATTTGCCTGGCCTTGCTGGTCTTGAGCGGCGGCGGTAGTGGTCATTTCAACGGTCTCGATCCATTGTGGTTTGAATGCGTGGACGCGGCGACTTTTGATGCGACCGTGCCCGTTTGCGTCACCCGAATCGAATAGGCACCGCCTGAACGACCGATCTGCCCGGCGAATATGCCTTGTCCCTTTGCAATTGCGCGGGCCTCACCGAGCCCCGCCTGTTCCATGCCAATGACATCCCCTTCACTGAGTGAACGAATGCGCTCAAGTGTCAGATCGGCAGCTCGGACGAATACGTCCACCTTGACTTTGGTCCTGCCAAGTTCCCGGACTTTCGAATGACCAGCGGCGTAGACAGCCAATTCAGTGTCCTGCTCCTCTTCAGAATTGATTGCCAGAATGTGCGTGGGAATGGCGATTGACAGGAGGGCGGCTTCCGGCGACTGCGCCAACGCGACACACGCGACGTAGAGTTCGGCCGCTTGAGAAATCTGCCATTGTGCAGTGACGCAAAGACGGTGGCTGGACATATTCAGTCTTGAGAGCGGCTGCAATGTCTCCATGAGCGCAGGGGCGATGTGTGAGAGGTAGCGCGATCCCATACTGGTGATGCCAGATGACCGATCGGCTGATGCAAACGGCTCTGGAGCACCAAGATAGCCGGCCAATGAACTTCCTATGAGGTTGGCATTCAAGGCGAGTATCGCGCAGAGTTGATCTTGTTCTGCAAAGATAAACTCTATGATGACGGCTGAAGGTTCGGTGTCTGTCTGCCATTCGGCTGTTGATTGAACTTTGGGAGCGAAGGCGCAGAGTTTGACAGTGTCTTGGCTGCCGAAGAGCACGGATGTCAATTGTGCGACCATTGCTTCCACAGCGCTCGCAAATGCGGAAAGCTTGTCATCTCCGCCTTTTTGGCCATCTTTTTGGCCGACCAGAATGTCAGCCCAGACAACAGGGTGAATGATCTCGCCCGGGGTGCTTTCAAGCGTGCTCATGCGGTTGCATTCATGGTTGCCTGCTCGACGGCGTCAAGAGTCGGGCGGTCGTAGGCGGAAATGGCTTTGCGGCCAAATTCGAGCGCGATCTGCGGCAGTGATCCGTTCATGTGGGCAATCAGCGCCTGCTTGGCGACGAAATATTCACGCAGGTTTTTCTCGCGCACTACCTTGATCTTGGTGGCGACGGGGCCGATGACCGAATAGGACATGAAGATGCCGAAGAAGGTGCCAACGAGGGCGGCGCCAATCAGCCCGCCAAGGACTTCCGGCGAGGCGTCGATGTGGCCCATGGCTTTGACCACGCCCAGAACGGCGGCCACGATGCCGAGAGCCGGCAGTCCATCACTGACAGCTTGCAGCGCGTGGTAGGCTTTCAGCTTGTCGTGGCGGATTGTATGGATCTCCTCCTCCATCAACGCTTCAACCTCATGCGGTCGGGCGTTGCCGACCATGATCAGGCGGCAGTAGTCACAGATGAAGTTGCGCAGGCCAACCTGATTTAGAACACGCGGGTAGGCCTGAAAAATTGTCGATTCCTCCGGGTTGTCGATGTGGGTCTCCACTTCGTTTTTTGGCTTCTCTTTTAATGCTTTCAGAAGGCTGTAGATCAGGCCGAGGAGATCGAGATAGTCTTTTTCCTTGGGAACCGAATTCCTGATCGCTTCCACGAAGCCCTTGCCCGAATCCTTCACCACAGCAATCGGATTGGCGATCAGAAATGTGCCGACGGAGGCGCCGCCGATGATGACAAACTCCCACGGCTGATAGAGAACCATGACCTTCCCGCCCATCGCCATGAAGCCGCCGAGCACGCAGCCAAGGGTCATGATCAGGCCGATGATAATTCCCATAAGTCACTGTTTCCTCAAGTGTTGCAGCAATTGGCTAAGGTGTCAGACTTGCGCGAGGCTTGAAGCCGGTCGTTCAAGTATCTCGTCCTGCGTTTCCCGCACGAGCTTCGCGCAAGGTCGCGTGTGCAAACTGAGCATGATGAGGCAACGCGCATGACGAGCACTTTCACCAGTTATTCCCTGATCGCGCGGGACTTGCAGCGGTCCGAGACTGTGTTGCGCAGGCAGCCGGCAATTCAGCGCGAATCGGAATACTATCTCGAGAAAATCGGCTCCGTGAAAACGATTGACGCGTTTGTGTCGGACAGGCGGCTTTTGACGTTTGCCATGTCAGCATTCGGATTGCAGGACATGGCTTACGCGAAGGCCTTTGTCCGAAAAGTCCTGAATGAGGGTCAGGACGCACCGGATGCGTTTGTCAACAGACTTGCCGACAAGCGCTATCTCGAATTTGCCAAGACTTTTGATTTCAAGCGTTATGGTCCGGCGACAACGGCGTTTGATTCCGTGCAGAAGGGTGTTGTGGACAAATATGTCCGGCAATCATTGGAGACGCAGGCAGGCAGCGACAATGAAGGGGTGCGGCTGGCGCTTTACTTTCAGCGCAACGCCGCAAAGCTTACGACTGTGACCGAGATTTTGGCGGACAGGGCGCTGAATGAGGTTGTCAAAACGGCGCTACGTTTGCCCGATGTCTTTTCGCTGGTCAACATCGACAAGCAGATTCAAACGCTTGAGAGCCGTATCGATCTGGCGGATTTCAAGAACCCTGCCAAGCTCAACCAATTCCTCAAGCGCTTCACGACGCTCTGGGACGTTGACAACGGCGCGCCAACGGGCAGCAGCGGCGGGGTTGCGTCACTATTCGGGCAAACGGGCCAGGCCGGGGTGTCTGACGCGCTTATGGCGTCGCTGGCAAAAATCAGGACGCGGGTCTGAAATGGACATCGGGCTTCATGTTGCCCTGTCCGCGCAGATCGCTGGCGAGCGGCGGCTGGCGACGATTGCGGATAATATCGCCAACAGCAACACGTCGGGGTTTCGCGAAATTGGCATCAAGTTTTCCGAGCAGCTGGACGGATTGTCGCGGTCTTCTGTGTCTTTCGTGACGCCGGGTCTTGCGTCCTTGTCGGAACGCCAAGGCCCGCTGACGGAGACCGGAAATCAACTTGATTTTGCGATTAATGGAACCGGGTGGTTTGTGGTCCAGAGCGCGGCGGGGGAGGCTGTTACCCGGGACGGCAGGTTCCAGATTGATCCAGACGGGACTCTGGTCAGTCTTGACGGCGACCCCGTGCTTGATCAGGGCGGATCGCCTGTGCAAATCAATCTGGCATCAGGCCCGGTGCGCGCGGATGCAGCCGGGATATTGCACCAGAACAATGCGATCGTTGGCAGCGTGGGTGTGTTTGACGCGGACGTGCCGGATGAGACTTACCGGTATGGCTCGCTGGCGATACTGCCGAAGGGGGCGGCGATACCGGCGGCGGACAGGGATGACTACAGCGTCGTGCAAGGTTTTGCCGAGACGTCGAATGTCGACACTGTTGAGCAGATTGCGCGGCTTATCTCTGTGCAAAGAAACTTTGAGAGCGTTGCAAATCTGATCCAGCAGACCGAGTCTTCGCTCAATCAAGCCATCCAGATGCTGAGCGGAAAATGATGCGCATGGACGGGCTTGAGGGCCTTAGGCGCGCTTCTGCCGCAGTTGCCGCGGGCACGCCGATGCTGTTGCGCGGTGGCAGGATTACGGCTGTCAGACCTGATCTGGTTCGCGTGGCCGGCATCCAGAGTGAGGCTACCATCCATGGCCGCATTGCGTTCAACGCTACGGGACATGACTGTGCGGGACATGGCAGCTTCGGCAATGTGGTGCAGATCAGCGAACAGGATGTGCTTGTCGCGCCGTTTGACGACACGCGCGAGCTCAAAATTGGCGATCCTGCATATTTGCACCCGATGGAGAGCGATGTCCCGTCGGACCACTGGCTGGGGCGCGTGTTGAACCCTTTGGCGGTGCCGATTGATGGCGGGCCGCCTCTCAAGACGATGGCGCGCGAAGCTGGGACTGATGGGTCTGGCGGGCGTATTCCGGCGTTGCAACGAGGCCGCGTTGAAGCGTCGATCAAAACCGGCATCCGGGCGATCGATATCTTCACCCCGATTTGCTACGGGCAGCGGATTGGCATTTTTGCAGGCTCGGGCGTCGGGAAATCTACGTTGCTTGGCATGCTGGCGAAGACTGATGCGTTTGATTGCGTGGTGGTGGCGCTTGTCGGCGAGCGTGGCCGCGAGGTACGGGAATTTGTTGAAGACGCGATCGGCAAGGCGGCGATGACTAAAACTGTTGCGGTGGTTGCGACCAGTGACCAGACAGCGTTGATGCGATTGACAGCGCCGCAGCTTGCGATGCGGGTGGCTGAATATTTTCGCAATCAAGGCAAGAGGGTGTTGTTTTTGCTCGATTCCGTGACGCGATTTGCGCATGCGTTGCGCGAAATTGGCGGGGCGGCAGGCGAACCGCCGGTGGCGAGGGGCTATCCTGCATCCGTATTTGCTGAGCTGCCGAAACTTCTGGAGCGCGCAGGGCCTGGCATGGACGGTGGTGGTTCGATCACGGCAATTGTTACCGTGCTGGTCGATGGCGATGATCAAAATGATCCTGTTGCCGACGCAGTAAGGGGCATTCTGGACGGGCACATCGTGCTTGACCGCGAGATTGCCAACCAAGGGCGCTATCCGCCGATCAACCTGCTTTCATCATTGTCGAGGCTTGCCAACCGTGCCTGGACGCCCGAGCAGCAGAAGCTGGTGCTGCAACTGCGCAGCATGATTGCGCGGTACGAAGATACGAAAGATTTGCGCATGCTTGGATCATGGAAGGCGGGGGACGATGCACTTCTCGACAATGCAGTCGTGACTGTGCCCGAGATTTACGCGTGCATGATTCAGTCTGCACAGGAGGCGCAGTCGCACGATTCCTTTGGCGCGCTGCTGGCGCATTTGAGGCGGTCCGTCCATGAAAAACCTGAGATCGAATAGCGCTCGAATCGTGCGCCAAACACGCTCGATATTGAGCAACGTGTTGTTTTTCGGCTTCCTTGCATGCGGGACGATGGCGAGCGCGGCGTTGCCATTTTACATCCATTTTCATCCCGAAAAGTTTGGGCCACCACTGATGCAGTTTTCGGGAGAGCTTGAGCGCGATCCAGTTGCTGACATTAATGTCGAGAGGCAAGTCACAGCAGTGGTGAAGCCGAAATTGCAACTCGACAAGATTACGACAGGATCGATCAGGAACCGCTTTCCAGAGCGCATTGTGAACGTGTCCGCTGACCAAGCCTTCCCGAGTGATGATCCGCACTCACCTTTGACATTGGATATCCTTTTTGTGAGCTCCAACCGAGCTTTGATTATCGATGGCGGCAAGGTGGAGACTGTCAGGGTGGGATCAAGGCTTTCGAACGGTGCGGAAGTCGAGGCGATCATCCTGTCCAAGGGGCGTTGGTCAATCAAGACTTCAGCGGGCGATGCCTACGACTGGGTACAGCGAAAGTGAGCGGCATCCCACAAGTCCTGCACAAGGCAGCAGACTTAGGTTTGTGCGATTGTAAGGAGCCCACATGCAAAGCACCGGCATCTTCGCCTTGGCGAGCCAGCAGGCCAAATGGCTGGCTGTGCGGCAACAGACAATTGCCGAGAATGTCTCGCACGCAAATATTTCCAGCTATGTGACCAAGGATGTTGTGCCGTTCAAGGCGATGCTTGAGCAGGGACCGACGCGTCTTGCAATAACTGACAAGCGGCATATGGCGAGCGCCAATTCCTATGACGGGATTGCGCTTGAGAAAACGACAGGTGCTGGCCAACCGGTCAGTGTTGAAACTGAAATGATGAAGACGACTGAAGTCAGAAGCCAGTATGAGCTCAACACCGCCATTGTCAGCGCATTTCACCGGATGATCCTGACGGCGGCGAAGGTTTGACCATGGACAGTCTGGTTTCGTCCATCAAGATAGCGGGTTCGGGAATGGCGGCGCAGACGCGGCGCATTCAGGTTGTTGCCGAGAATATTGCCAATGCGAACTCAACGGCAACGGTTGCGGGTGGCAATCCTTATCAGCGCAAGATCATCAGCTTTATTGAAGAACTTGACCGCAAGACCGGGGTAAATCTGGTCAAGACCAGTGAAGTGGCGCGGGATAATTCGCCGTTCAGGGCAGAATTTGATCCCGCAAGCCCGTATGCGGACGAATCCGGGTTTGTCAAACTTCCGAACGTCAATGCCATCATTGAAATGGCGGACATGCGCGAGGCCAACCGGTCTTATGAGGCAAACCTGCAAGTGATCAAGCAGGTCCGCGATCTGATTTCGATGTCTGTTGATTTGTTGAGGGCGACATGACTGTTTCGGCAATCACGTCTGCAATCAGCAGCCTTGTTGAACAGGGCCAGGCGCGGGTCCAGGCTGGCAAGAGCACTGGTGCAAGCTTCAGCGACACGCTTGAGGCGGCCGGCACGCAGGCCATCGGGGCACTTCAGAACGCGGACATGCAGTCGATGACGGCGCTTGCCGGGCAGGGTTCGACGCGGGACGTGGTGGATGCGGTGATGTCGGCGGAGCAATCACTGCGCATTGCAACAGGCATTCGCGACAAGATTGTTTCGGCGTATCTCGACCTCACCCGCATGGCCATTTAGGGGAACACAATGCGCGCACTGTCCATTGCAGCAACCGGCATGAGCGCCCAGCAGACCAACCTGGATGTGATTGCCAACAATATTGCCAACATCAACACGACCGGCTTCAAGCGCGCCCGCGCGGAGTTCACGGACCTCCTCTACCAGACGGAGCGGCAAAAGGGTGTGCCGTCGCGCTCGAACCAGGACATCATACCTGAAGGTGTGCACATTGGCCTTGGCGTGCGCAATGTTGCGGTGAGAACCATCAACACGCAAGGAACGCTGCAGGCGACATCCAACCAGCTTGATGTCGCGCTGACCGGCAATGGCTGGTTCCAGATCGAACTGCCAAGCGGCGAGACCAACTACACGCGCTCCGGTGCCTTCAACACCAATGCGGAAGGCCAGCTTGTGACCAGTGACGGCCACAGCGTTGTGCCCTCGATCACTGTGCCAGCGAACACTGTTGAGGTGATCGTCAATGATACGGGCCAAGTGTTTGCGCGTGTTGAGGGGCAGACGGACTTGCAGGAACTTGGCCAACTAACATTGGCGAATTTCCCCAATGAAGCCGGTCTTATTCCAACCGGCGGGAGCCTGTTTGCCCAAAGCGGCGCGTCAGGCGCGCCAGCGATTGGTGTGCCGGGTGATGCAGGATTTGCGACTGTCAAGCAGGGGTATCTGGAAGAAAGCAATGTTGATCCGGTGAAGGAAATCACTGAATTGATTTCCGCGCAGCGCAGCTATGAAATGAACTCGAAGGTTATTCAGGCGGCAGATGAGATGTCTGGCGTTGTCTCGAAGGGTATCCGTTGATGCTTTCGATGCGGTCAGCGATCTTGACGGTCATGGTCGTGCCTTTATCCGCGTGGCCCTGCATGGCGCAAGAGACTGCCGCAGTTGTTCGCAGCGCGATCTATCCGGGACAGCAAGTCGAGGCCTCAAAAGTGGCGATAATTGATGCGACCAACTGTGCGCACTGCGTGCCGGGCTATATCCGGGATTCCAGCGCACTGGTCGGCATGATTGCGGTCAAGACCATATTGCCGGACCGGCTGATTTATCCGGAGCTTTTGCGCAAGCCTGCAATGATCAAGTCCGGACAGCAGGTTTCGGTGATATTGCGCCACGGCGCGCTGTCGATATCGATGCGGGGCGAGACTTTGGCGGATGCAAACATCGGTGACATGGTCGCGGTGCGCAACAAAGCCAATGGGACGGTTGTCACCGGCAGAGTTGCGCAAGACGGGTCGATCCTTGTGGACCCGTCATGAAGATTGTGCTGACCATTCTGACTTGCGTCTGCTTGGCGACGTCGACCTTTGCGGGTTCGCGGATCAAAGATATCGCGTTCGTCCAGAATTCGAGGGACAATCAGCTGATCGGCTATGGTCTGGTGATTGGTTTGCAGGGCACTGGCGACAGTCTACGCAACTCACCGTTCACTGAGCAGTCGATCCGGGCGATGCTTGAGAATTTGGGGATTGCATCGACCAACGGGCGGCCACGAACGCGCAATGTTGCGGCGGTTATCGTTACGGCCAATCTTCCGCCGTTTGCAAAATCTGGATCGCGGATCGACATCAATGTTGCTTCGCTTGGCGATGCGACGACGCTGGCGGGCGGGACGCTGGTGGAAACGCCGCTGCGCGCGGCCAACAACCAGATCTACGCGGTGGCGCAGGGCGGGCTGATTGTTTCGGGCTTTCAGGCCAGCGGGCAGGCCGAGAAGATTTCACAAGGCGTGCCGACCTCCGGCCGCGTGCCGAACGGTGCCATCGTCGAGCGCGAAGTGCGGCAGATGAGCGAAGACCAGAAAGAATTCACTTTTCTTTTGCACAATCCGGATTTTTCGACGGCGGTGGCGGTCGTTGACTCGATCAATGCATTCACGAGGGAGACTTATGGAGCGGCACTGGCATCCGAGGTGGACGCAAGATCAGTCGTTGTCAAAAAGCCCCAGAAGGTAACCTCCACACGCTTCATTTCCCAACTGGAGCGGCTCAGTGTGGAGACCGAGGCCCCTGCCCGCGTGCTGGTTGACGAGCGCACCGGCACCATTGTCATCGGCAGCGACGTGAAGGTGTCTGCGGTGGCTGTGTCGCACGGGGCGTTGACTGTGCGCGTCTCTGAACTGCCGACAATTTCGCAGCCGGAACCGTTTTCGCAGGGGCAAACCACTACACAGCCCTCTACGATTATCGAAGCTCTGCCGGGAGACAGCGCGTTGTCGTTGATCGAGGGCGTTGATTTGCAGACGCTGGTGGACGGGCTCAATCGGATGGGGGCGAAGCCCTCTGATACGATTGCCATCCTTCAGGCGATCAAAAGCGCAGGTGCGCTTCAAGCTGAGCTCGTGTCGCAATGAGAAGCTGTGAATTGGTTGGATTTTTCGTTGTGGCGGCTTTGATGAGCGGCGTTGCCCAGCCAGGTTTTGCAAATGAACAGAAGCCCGAGAGTACGCATGTGGCAGAAGCTGCAACGACGAAAGCTGTCCCTGAACCGGACGGGGTGACAGCCGGTGGCGACGAAACTCCTGAGCAGAAAGATGGCAAGACCAAAGACCTGTTTTGCGAAAGCATTGTCGATGAGGCGCGGGAGCAGCGGTATTATCTGATCGAAAAGCGTTTGACCTTGCTTCTGCTGGAAACTGAAAAGCGAATGGCTGAAATGCGGGCCAAGAAAGGCGAACTTGAGGCCTGGGTGCAGCGCCGCGAGGCGTTTGCCGAGCAGGCCAGTGGCAAACTGGTGGAGATTTACGGCGGGATGAAACCTGAAGCGTCCGCCGCGCGGCTGGAGAAGCTGGATACCGGCCTTGCGGCGTCGTTGCTTCTTGCCATTTCGCCGCGTCAGGCCGGCGTGATCCTGAACGAGATGGACGAGAAAATTGCCGCAGACATCACGGCGATCATGGCCGCGTCGGCACGGCGGAAGGATCCGTCATGATTGGCCGCCGGTATCCGTGCCTGATTGCCATGAGCGCGTTGCTGGCCGTTGGCGGCTGCCAGACAGCCATCAAGGACATCGGGCATGAACCCGCGATGAGCGCACCTAATGCCAGCTTTGCGATTGGCATTACGCCGAATGTGGCGGCGGCTGGATTGAGCGCGCCGGTGAACGCGCATTCAACGTGGACGGATGATGCCTCGTTTCTATTTGCCAGCAAAAGACCGCCGGTGCTTGGCGAAATCCTGACTGTTCAGGTTTCGATCAACGACAATGCGCAAGTGACGAACAAATCCAACCGCAACCGGAACGGCAAAAAGTCTCTCGGCGTGGCAGGATCGTTTGATTTAGCCGGTGCGGGCAGTTCCGGCAAACTGGATGCGTCGTTGAACAACAACACCGACTTTGCCGGATCAGGGGGCACGACGCGATCTGAATCGATCAATTTGCAGATTGCAGCGGTCGTGACGAGCGTGCTGCCAAACGGGAATTTGCTGATCAGCGGCTCGCAGGAGGTCCGGGTGAATGCCGAACTGCGCATTTTGACCATCACCGGGATCGTCAGGCCGTCCGACATCCAGCCAGACAACACGATCAGCTACGACCGGATTGCCGAGGCACGCTTTTCGTACGGCGGGCGGGGCCGCATCACGGAAATGCAGCAACCAGCCTATGGCCAGCAGTTTCTTGACCTTGTGTCGCCACTTTAAAACGGGATTGCCATGGCCAAGACTGAAACCAGCCCACCGGACAAAGCCGCAAAAAAGCTGCCGATGAAGCTCGTCCTTGCGGTGACTGTTGTGCTGGCGCTGGTCGGCGCAGGGTGCGGATATCTGGCGGGCTATTTTCCGCTCTTCACTGTATCAGCCTCGCAAAAGGCCGAAGCACCAGCAGGTGAGGCGCATGTGGCAAAACCTGAAGGGGAGGCTGCAAAGGGAGAGGCCACAACGGGCGGCGGCGAGAGCGAGGGTGGACACTCGACCGGCGAGGGCGTGGCAAACGGCGGCGGTGTCGCCAGCACTGTCTATCCGCTCGACCCGATTGTCACCAATATCGCGATTCCGGCGGATGTCTGGGTGCGGTTTGAGGCTGTCGTCAAGTCTTCAGAGCCACTGGGCACGGAAATTCCGGAGCAAATCCATCAGGATATGCTTGCCTTTTTGCGATCCATGCGGCTGAGCGAACTGACCGGGTCCAGCGCCTTCATAGACCTCAAAGCCGAACTGCTGGCACGGGCCAACACCCGCAGCCATGGCAAAGTCGAAGCGATCTACATCAAGACGTTCTTGTTTGAATGAAACGATTTGCACTTCCCATCCTGTTTTTGATTTCGTTGACGGGTGCCTCCTTTGCGCAGTCCGGAAGCATTTTTGACCTGATCCCTGAGAACAGCGCTAATTCCTCCGGCGCGATCATCCAACTTTTCAGCCTTTTCACCGTTCTTGCAGTCGTTCCGGGGATACTGATTTCGGTGACGTGCTTCAGCCGGTTCATCATTGTTGTCTCGATTTTGCGCTCCGGGATCGGGCTTCAAACGACGCCTGCGAACATGATCCTCATCAGCCTTTCGCTGTTTCTTACCTTTTATGTGATGTCGCCTGTTCTCGACAAATCCTGGACACAAGGGGTCCAGCCTCTGATTGAGAAAAAACTCAGCGAGCAGGAGGCATTTGCGAAGATTGCGGAGCCATTTCGGGGATTCATGATGGAGAATGTCCGCGACAAGGATCTCGATCTGTTTGTTGATCTGGCCGAAGAGCGCGGAATTGAAGTTCGTGCTGGCGAGAAAATTGCCTATCAGGTGCTGGTTCCGGCATTCATGATTTCCGAACTGCGGCGCGGATTTGAGATCGGCTTTCTGGTGATACTGCCGTTTCTGGTCATCGATTTGATTGTTGCCACTGTCACGATGGCGATGGGCATGATGATGCTGCCGCCGACCGTCATTGCGCTGCCGTTGAAGATCATGTTCTTTGTGCTGATTGACGGCTGGCACTTGCTGGCCGGTAGTCTGGTGCGCTCCGTTCATTGACGAAGCGTTATCCACACGCGTCAAATTTTGCGATGTTGTGGCAGATTCATCAAAGCTAAATCATTTCAAGCTACAACTCTGGAGATCACAGCGAAGTATCGTATCGATACCGGCATGATGCCAATTTGCTGCACCGGTAAGTCCGGTATGTCCCTCTTAGTATCCAGTTCAAAGGGACCACAATGTCCAGTATCATGACCAATACCGCCGCAATGACGGCACTCCGCACGCTTCAGCAGACCAACAAGGCGCTTGAAGCCACACAAAACCGCATCTCGACGGGCTACCGCGTTGCCGAAGCCTCCGACAACGCCGCCTACTGGTCGATTGCAACCACAATGCGGTCTGACAACAAGGCGCTGGGCACAGTGCAGGATGCGCTCGGACTTGGTTCGGCGAAGGTGGATACAGCCTACACCGGAATGAATGCTTCGATCAGCGTGGTTGACGCGATCAAGACGAAGCTTGTTGCGGCGCGCGAGCCGGGCGTTGACCGGGCCAAGATCCAGGAAGAGATTACGCAGCTCCAAGGCCAGCTGAAAAGCATCACTACGGCTTCGTCATTTTCGGGTGAAAATTGGCTTTCGGTTAACTCTGCCGCGGCTGGGTATCAGGCAACAAAGTCGATTGTCTCGTCTTTTGACCGCTCGTCGACGGGTTCGGTCTCGGTGAACACGATCAACATCGACACGACTGCCACTGAGCTTTTCGACTCCGCGAACCAGTCCGGCATTCTTGACAAGGTATTCACGACAACGGGTGCCGGTGCTGCGACTGTTTCGGTTTCCAATCTCAACATCACGACGGTGGGGATCGACAACACCGACATTGACAACATGATCTCGAATGTCGACACGGCGATTCAGTCGATGGCAACGGCGGCGTCAACGCTTGGTGCTGCCAAGAGCCGGATTTCGATCCAGAAGGATTTCGTCGGCAATCTCATGGATGTGATCGAGAGCGGCGTTTCGACGCTTGTTGACGCTGATATGACCAAGGAATCGACACGGCTTCAGGCGTTGCAGACACAGCAACAGCTTGGCATTCAGGCGCTGTCGATTGCCAACTCCGGCGCGCAATCAGTGCTGTCGCTGTTCCGCTGAACTTGACTGCTTTTACAAAAAAAAGGCCGGGAAATTCCCGGCCTTCGTTCGTTTCAGGCACAATACCGGCGTCAGACCGCTTCCACTTGCTGCACTTCCGGCACGAAATGGCGGAGGAGGTTCTGGATGCCATGTTTCAATGTGGCCGTCGAGGATGGACAACCGGCGCAGGCACCCTTCATCGACAGGAAGACTGTACCTTCCTTGAATCCCTTGAAGGTGATGTCGCCGCCATCCTGCGCCACGGCAGGGCGGACGCGGCTTTCGAGCAATTCCTTGATCGTCAGGACGATTTCCTTGTCGGATTCATCGAAGAATTCGCCGTCGGTGTTGCCGAGCGAGGCAACGGCGCTTGCGGCCATGACCGGCTGACCGGCCATGAAATGCTCCATGATCGTGCCGAGCACTGCTGGCTTCAGATGTTGCCATTCGGGGCCGTCTTTGGTCACAGTGACGAAATCATGGCCGAAAAACACGCCGGAGACGCCGGGAATCTCAAATAGGCGGGCCGCAAGCGGCGAGCGCTCGGCGGCATTTTCGGCGTTCGGGAAGTCTTCCGTGCCTTCCGGAATGACTATTTTGCCCGGAAGGAACTTGAGTGTTGCCGGGTTGGGCGTCGCTTCGGTCTGGATAAACATGATCGTTCTCCTGCCGTTCAAGGCGGTCAGTTTGGAATACTTCCTAAATAGACCTGTTCGACCGGCGCTTCAAGCCACGGATTCGATGTCTTCGTCGCTCAATGTGTGCGGAACGATGGTGACTGGAATTGGAAACGCTGCGCCGCGCCCAGCGACGGCTTGAACCAAAGGTCCGGGCCCTTCCTTCGAGCCGCCTGCCCCAAGAACCAGAATGGCAATGTCCTGATCGGACTCAATCAGTTTGTGGATTTCGTCAGTCACAGTGCCTTCACGGATGACTACTTCGGGCTCGATTTCGTAAAGATCGCGCATACGCTGCGCATGTTTGCCGATGATTGTTTCCGCCCGCTGCATTGCCTCAGCGCGCATGATCTTTTCGACGCCCATGAATTGCTGGAAATCACCCGACTCGATGACGAACAAAAACACCAGTGTGCCGCCAGTGGATTTGACACGCCTTGAGGCATAGGCGACGGCCCTTTCGCACTCCGGCGTTTCGTCAATGACAGCAAGAAACTTGCGGCGATGCCCGGATTCGCGGCTGAGACGTTTTGAGACCATGCAATCAATCTGCCATTCAATTTGATGGCGGGCAAGGTGCCTGCAAATTCGAGCTAACGGAGCATGCCAAGGATGTCACGCACATCGCGCATTGTGCCTTCCGCAATCACCCCGGCGCGCTCGCCGCCGTCTTTCAGCACCGCGTCGATATGGCCGGGATCGGCGATCAGGCGGCGCATTTCTGCCGCGATTGGAGCAAGCTTGTCGACCGCAAGATCGGCCAGCGCAGGTTTGAATTGCGAAAACTGCTGGCCGCCAAAGTCGCGGATGACTTGCTCACGGCTGATATCGGCCAGGGCAGCATAGATGCCGACAAGGTTGTCGGCTTCCGGGCGTGAGGCAAGACCGTCTTCGTCCGAAGGCAAGGGCTCAATGTCGGTTTTGGCTTTGCGGATTTTTTTGGAAATGGTGTCCGCATCGTCCGTCAGGTTGATGCGGGACAGATCTGAAGGGTCAGATTTTGACATTTTCTTCTGGCCGTCACGCAAGCTCATCACGCGGGTGGCCGGACCTTCAATGATTGGTTCAGTCAGCGGGAAGTAGCCGCTGAGCATGTTGTCGCCAACCTCCATTGGCACGCCGAGGCCAAGTTCGGCAATGCGGTCCGAAAAGTCATTGTTGAACTTCTGGGCGATGTCGCGCGCCAGTTCCAAATGTTGCTTTTGGTCATCGCCGACCGGCACGTGGGTGCCGCGGTAGACCAGAATATCTGCCGCCATGAGCGCCGGATAGGCGAACAGGCCGACAGACGCGTTCTCGCGGTCCTTGCCAGCCTTTTCCTTGAACTGTGTCATGCGGCTTAACCAACCCATGCGGGCGACGCAATTGAATATCCAGGCAAGCTCGGCGTGCTGTGGCACGCGGCTCTGGTTGAAGACGATGTGCTTTTTCGGGTCGATGCCGGCAGCGAGAAAAGCGGACGTGACTTCACGCGTTGACCGCGCAAGCCCGGCGGGGCCACCCCAGACGTCGGCAGATTGGGTAATCGCGTGCAGGTCCACCACGCAATAAATGCAATTGTGACTTTGCTGCAGGGCAACGAATTTGCGGATTGCGCCGAGATAATTGCCGAGGTGCAGGTTGCCGGTCGGCTGGACGCCGGAGAAAACGAGGGGCGTGAAGTGTGTCATGACTGTTCCGTCAGCTGGTGGAGGGCTGGAAATAGAGCGGGGCTTATGGACGAGCCGGGCCGTTCATTCAAGCCCATCCGGGGGTGGTGGCGCTTCAGCCGAAGAACCGGATTTGCGCTTCAGATTGCCGGTTATCATCCGCAGACTCGCTCCTCCGATGGTAAAAGCGGTGGTGAAGTAGACCAGCATCGAAAGGAAAATAAGGCCAAAAAGCGCTGACAGCTGATCCCAGATGGACGAATTTGGCTGAAGCCAAGGAGAGGCATGCTTTGACGCGTAGTTGACAACGGCGGCCATGACTGTGGCTGCGATCACCAGTCGGACGATCCGCCAGCCGAAAGCGTTCTCCCAATTCCAATGTCCGCGCCTCAAAAGCGTCGCGAACAGCAACGTCACTGTCACCCAGCCGGAGACGACTTCGGCAGTTGCGATGCCACGCTCTGTGAAGAACGGAAACAGGCTGAGAGCCAACGCGCAGTTGATCGCGACCGCAATGCCGGTAAAGCGCATTGGCGTTCTGGTGTCTTCACGGGCGAAAAAGCCCGGATTGAGCGCCTTGATCATCACGAAACCCGGCAAGCCCAGCCCATAGATCGCCAACGTTGAGGCAACGTTGGATGTCATGGCAGATGTGAAGGCACCATGCTCATAGACAACGCGGATCATTTCATCAGACAAAACCCAGATCGCTGCTGCGGCGGGCAGCGTCAGGAACAGGCCGAACTCCATTGAGCGGTTCTGGATGTTTGCGGCCTCGGCGGCCCTGCCACTGCGCAGCGCCCGCGACAACTCGGGCAGCAGCACTACACCGATGGCTATGCCGACAACACCAAGCGGCAGCTGATAAATCCGGTCGGCAAATTGCAGCGAGGCAATGGCTCCGTCCTTGGTAGAGGCGATCATTTGGCCAACCAACTGGTTGATCTGGGTGATGCCGCCAGTGACAGCTGCGGGAACTGCCAAGACCAGCAGCCGCTTGACTTTTGGTGTCAGGCGTGGGCGCCTGAAGCTTATTGACATGCCCGCATGGCGCACGCCCGCGTAGAGAACGGCCATTTGCAAAATGCCTGCCACCAGCACCGCCCACGACAAGTATTCTGCCGTCACTTCGGGTGCCGCCGAATACCATATTGACCATGCCAAGGCGCTGATCATGGTGGCATTCAGGAACACTGGCGCGATGGCTGCTGCGAAAAAGTGGTGCAGCGAGTTCAACATTCCCGACAACATGGCCGTGAGCGACATGCACATCAGGTATGGGAACATGATGACCGCCAGCCGCACCGTGACGTCGTACTTGTCGCTGGCCGTATCAAAGCCCGGCGCAATGATCGTACGAACGATCAGTGGCATTGCCAGTTCCATCGCGATTGTGATCAACATCAGGACAGTAAAAAGGACGCCGAACACTTCTTCGGAGAAACGTTTCGCTGCATCAATGCCACCTTCTTCGATTTCGCGAGCGAAAAGCGGCACAAATGCTGCGTTGAACGCGCCTTCGGCAAAAAGGCGGCGGAAGAGGTTGGGGAAGCGGAATGCGGCGTAGAATGCATCCGCCATCGGCCCGGTACCGAGCGCCGTCGCCATCAATGTTTCACGGGCGAAGCCAAAGAACCGGCTGATCAACGTTGAGCCGCCAACCGTTGCAAATTTCCGGACCAGACTCATGAGGGATCTGCGTTCATCATGCGGCTACACTTTGCGATTGCGGTAATAATGTCATCAATTTCTTGATGATGGCGTTGACCCTGCTCTGCGATGTGATCTTGGCACCCGTGAGATCGGTGACGTAAAATGCGTCGATCACCTTTTCGCCGAACGTCGTAACATGGGCAGAGGCAATATCGAGATTGAGGCCGGAGATCGCCGCCGTGATTTCCGACAACAGGCCCGGGCGGTCAAGGCCTTCGATTTCGATCACCGTGAACTTGTTGGACAGTGTGTTGTTGACATCCACCCTTGGTTCAATTCGAAACGTCTGGGCTGTGCGGCGCGGTCTTGCGCGTTTTGCCAATACATCGGGCAGTCGCGTTTTTCCGGACAGCACGTCTTCGATCATGCGGCCGACGGAGGTGGCGCGGCGGGTTTCATCGGTATCGAGATTGAATTCACGCGAGATCAGGATCGTATCTAGCGCGCGGCCATCCATGGTGGTGAAAATCTGGGCATCGACGATGTTGGCACCTGCGGCAGCGCAGGCACCGGCGATGATCGACAGGAGGCGCGGGTGATCGGGGGCAAGCACCGTAATTTCAGTGACGGCTTCAAACGTGTGCGTCTTGACCATCGTATCAAGCCTGCGTCCGGATTTGCTGGCGCGGCGGACGAAATCGGCATGGCGAACCTGATCGTCAAGGGAAACAGTCAAAAGATAGTTTTGATAATGCAGTGCGGCGAGTTTCGAGCGTTCCTTTTCACTCCACGTCGTCAGCGCGTTTTCAAGTGTCTTGCGCGCATGATCGGTACGCTCCTTGCGGGGCAACTCGGAGAAGCCGCCGGTGAGGAACAATTCGGTTTCATAAAACAGCGTGCGCAAAAGCTGCCCCTTCCAGCCATTCCACACGCCCGGGCCGACCGCGCGGATATCGCACACTGTCAGAACCAGCAGCATTTTGAGCCGGTCCAGTGTCTGCACCTTTTCGGCAAAATCGAGGATCGTCTTGCGGTCATTGAGATCACGCGATTGGGCAACCATGCTCATTGTCAAATGTTCTTCGACAAGCCAGGCAACAGTCTCGGTTTCGCCAACGGTCAGGCCGAAGCGGGGGCCGACCCTGCGGGCGATTGCTGCGCCGGCCATCGAATGGTCTTTTGGCTGGCCTTTGGCGATATCATGAATGAAAAGCGCGGTGTAGAGCAGCTTGCGCTCGGATTTGAGCGAGGGCATCAGCGTTGCCGCAAGCGGATGGTCTTTGGCAATGGTGCCCTTTTCTATGCCTGACAAGACGCCGATGCATCGCAGGAGATGCTCGTCGACGGTATAGTGGTGATACATGTTGAACTGCATCATGGCGACGATCTTGCCGAAATCGGGCACAAAGCGTCCGAGCACTCCAGCTTCGTTCATGCGCCGCAGCGCCAGCTCGGGATTGTTTTCGGACGACATGATCTCAACAAACAGCCGATTGGCTTCCGGATCATGCCGCAACTCCGGGCCGATCAGGCGGAGGGAGCGGGTGACTGCGCGCATCGCATCCGGGTGGAACTCGAGCCCGAGCCGGTCAACGAGATGGAACAGCCGGATGAGATTGACCGGATCGCGGATGAAGGCCTGGTCATCGGCAATATTGATGCGGCGATGCTCTATGATGAAATCAGGATAGCCTGAGATTTTCTTGCGGCGACGCGCGAACGCGGAGAATATCCTGTTCAGTCCCGGCACGTCTTTCGCCTGCACCTCTTCGAGAGCCGAGCATAGAATGCGGGTCAAGTCGCCGACATCCTTGGCGACCAGAAAATAGTGCTTCATGAAACGCTCAACGCCGGACATGCCTGGAGTCTCGCGATAGCCGAGACGCAGGGAAATTTCGCGCTGGATGTCGAATGAGAGCCGCTCTTCGGCCTTGCCTGTGTGGAAGTGCAAATGGCAACGCACGGCCCACAGGAAATCTTCGGCCTTGTTGAACCGCACATATTCGTCTTGCTGGAAGACGCCTTTGGCGACCAACTCCTGACCTGACTGGACGCGGTAGTAATACTTCGAAATCCAAAAGAGGGTTTGCAGATCGCGCAGGCCGCCCTTGCTTTCCTTGATATTTGGCTCGACCAGATAACGGGATTCGCCTTGGCGTGCGTGACGTTGATCGCGTTCGACAAGCTTTGCATGAATGAATTCGGTGCCGGTGGCTCGTACGACTTCCTGGTCAAACCGCTTCATCAATGTGTCGAACGCCTGCGCGTCGCCAAGAATCAAGCGTGCTTCAAGGATGGCGGTTCGCACGGTTATGTCAGATTTGGCCATGCGGATTGAGTCTTCGAGACTGCGTGTTGCGTGGCCGACTTTCAGGCCCAAATCCCAAAGCGTATAGAGGATGAACTCAACAACCTGCCCGGTCTTTGGGCTCTGTTTTGCAGGAAGCAAGAACAAAAGGTCGATGTCAGATCCGGGTGCCAATGTGCCCCTGCCGTAGCCGCCCACTGCAACCACGGCGATCCGCTCAACTGTTGTGGCATTGCTTGATGGATAGACATGAGCCAAGGCGAAGCGGAACAGGGCGCTGATGATCGCGTCCATCAGAGCTGACAGCCGCTTGGCGCAAGCGACGCCACTGCCATCTTCGCGCAGCAAGGTTTCAGCGTTGCGACGACCCTCGATAAGCCCGGTTTTGAGGATTTCGATGACTTGCTGGCGAAGCGTGTCTTTCGACATCCCGGATTGAATTTTGGCTGCCAACTGATCGAACGACGCATCAAGCGCTTCGCTGTCGATGATCCTGCCAAGCTTTAGGGCATGCTGCATTCTGATGGTCAATCCGCGCCAAATCGCGCGCTGTATAACGGGTTTTGCGCGGCTGCGATACACGTGAGATGGAGTTGCGCCGTCACTTTACGGCAAGCGCTTTCAGCCGGTACAAGGCCTCAAGGGCCTCGCGTGGTGTCAGTTCATCCGGATTGACTTTGGCAAGCTCGGTGAGCGCAGGACTGTCTTTCGCCTTCTTGAGCGGCTCCTGCCGGACCGCCACCGAGAACAGCGGCAGATCGTCGATCAGCTTTTCGGCCTTGCCCGCTGTCTCGCCGGCCTCGAGCTGGTGCAACACCGCCTTGGCACGCTCGACCACAGCCTCCGGCAACCCGGCCAGACGCGCAACCTGCACACCATAGGACCGGTCGGCAGAGCCTTTGGCGACCTCATGCAGGAACACCACATCGCCGTCCCATTCCTTGACCCGCATGGTAACGTTCGCCATGCGCGGGAGGCGGGTCGCAAGTGCTGTCAACTCGTGAAAGTGGGTGGCAAACAGCGAGCGGCAACGATTGACTTCGTGCAGATGTTCGACTGATGCCCACGCAATCGACAGGCCGTCGAACGTTGCCGTGCCCCGACCGATCTCATCGAGGATGACAAGTGAGCGCGGGCCTGCCTGATTGAGAATGACGGCGGTTTCGACCATTTCGACCATGAATGTAGAACGGCCTCGGGCGAGATCGTCTGACGCACCGACACGCGAGAAGAGGCGGTCGATGACCCCGATGGTCGCTGAACCAGCGGGCACGAACGAGCCGGTTTGGGCCAGTATCGCGATCAGGGCGTTCTGGCGCAGGAAGGTGGACTTGCCGCCCATGTTCGGGCCTGTCAGCAGCCAGATTGCGCCTTCGGTGGCATCCGTTTCTGACGTCAATTTGCAATCGTTGGGAACAAACGGCTGGGCAGCGGCGCGGCGCAAGGCCTGTTCAACGACCGGGTGGCGGCCCTGCACGATCTCGAAAGCGGTCGAATCCTCGACGCGCGGTCGGCAGTAGCCTTCGCTTTCGGCCAGCAACGCAAAACCCTGGCTGACATCGATCACCGCCAATGCCGATGATGCCTCGCGGACGGCGTTGGCGCTTTCCACGCAGGCAGCGGCAAGCGCTTCGTAGACGCCGAGCTCAATCACCAGCGCTTTGTCGGCTGCGGTGGCGATCTTCTCCTCGATTTCAGCCAGTTCGGTTGTGGTGAAGCGCATGGCGTTGGCCATGGACTGGCGGTGGATGAAGCGGGCCTTGGCTTCAGACGTGCCATTCATCGTTGCAGCATGGTTGGCCGTGACTTCGATGTAGAAGCCCAGAATGTTGTTGTGACGGATTTTCAGTGAGCGGATGCCGGTCTCGTCCTGATAAGCGCTTTCCATGCCGGCAATGACCTTGCGCGACCGGTCACGCAAGTCGCGCAGAGAATCGAGCTCACCGTCATACCCGCTGCGCACGAATCCGCCATCTCGCTTCATTAGCGGCAACTCTTCGGCGAGCGCTCCTGCCAGATCATTGGCCAGTTTGACCGGCAAAGCCTCCAAAGCCGTCAACGCGCGACGCAGTTCCTCGGGCAACGCAATAGTCTTAAGTAAAGTGGCGTTCTCCTGACCCGCTTCAATGCCGCGGCGGATCATGTCGAGATCGCGAGGTCCGCCCCGATCCAACGCGATGCGTGACAGGGCGCGCGGCATGTCGGGTGCGTGGCGCAAATGGTGACGGAGGCCCTCCGCGAGACGGTCATTGGCCATCAGGAAACTTACGGTGTCCAGTCGGGCATCTATCGCTTCAACGCTGGTCAGCGGCGACATGAGGCGCTCTGCCAGAAGGCGTGTGCCAGAGCCTGTCACTGTACGGTCAATGGCCTTGAGAAGGCTGCCCTGCCGTTCGCCAGACAGTGTCTTGGTCAGTTCGAGATTGGCTCTGGTGGCAGGATCAATGAACAGAGTAGAGCCGTTTTCTTCGCGCTCGGGCTTGGAAAGCGGGGGGCGGCTGCCGATCTGGGTTTTCTCGACGTAGGCGATGGCAGCAGATGCCGCCGCGAGTTCCGCGCGGGAGAACGTTCCGAATGCGTCAAGCGCAGCGACGTTATAGAACCGCAGCAGGCGCGTTTCGGCGCTGGCGCTGTCGAACAGCGAAGACGGTTCGGCACGGACAATCCTGCCCAGGAGATCGAAGGCGGGGCGCAAGTCCGGATCGCGAAACAGGCTGTCCGATACGATTAGCTCGCGTGGATCAATGCGCAGCACGTCCGGCACCAGCCGTGAACTTTCCGTCGGCGAGACGCGAAAACTGCCGGTGGAAATGTCGATCCAGGCCAATGCCAAGCCGTTTTTCTCGCCCTTCAGACGAGCCAGCGTCATGAGGTAGTTGGCTTCGCCCGGCGCGAGCAGCTTTTCCTCGGTTATGGTGCCGGGTGTAACCAGACGCACGACATCGCGCTTGACGACGGATTTTGCGCCGCGCTTGCGTGCTTCCGCCGGGTCTTCCACCTGTTCGCAGACAGCGACGCGGTAGCCCAGACCGATCAGTTTCTGCAGGTAATCATCTGCCGCGTGCACTGGCACTCCGCACATGGGAATGTCTTCGCCAAGATGCTTGCCGCGCTTGGTTAGCGCGATACCAAGGGCACGCGAGGCTTCGATGGCATCATCGAAGAACAGTTCGTAAAAGTCACCCATCCGATAAAAGAGCAGCGAGTCAGGGTTTGACGCCTTGATCTCGATGTATTGTTCCATCATCGGCGTGGTGCGAATAGGCGTGGCTGAAGGAACAGCGCCTTCAGCATCGTATGCTTCCTGTCCACGAAACCCGGTTTGCAAACTGTTGTCCCTGCGCTCTGTGTTTGCGTCTTGTTAGCAGCAATCAACAGTTTGCGCAGGTTTCCTGCAAGACGGCATCAGCTATCCACAGGAAGAGGTTCAGATGAACCTGTCGGCATCGACACCAAAATGCGAGACGTATCGGGTCGCAATCCGCTCGACTGGCAGCACCACGAAGACGTCCGTTGTGCCGAACGCGTGATCCACGACTGCGCCATCGCCAAAGCTGGCACCAACACGCAGGTAGCCTTTGATCAGTGGCGGCATGGCAGCGAGTGCGGCTGACATGGACACTGCTTCGATTGGCATCATGTCCATGTCAACGCGGATGTCTTGATGGGCTTGGACGAGCCATGGCCCTTCAGCGCGGGCATGGTGGTGCAGGAACGAGAGTGGCAGCGCGTGGGCGGCGGCAACCGTGCCTGAGAATGAGGCGCAACCGCACATGATGTCGATGTTCCAAGCGCGGCAATAGGCCCAGATGCCTTGCCACAAGAGTTCAACGGTTCGCTTGCTGCGATATTGCGGCATGACACAGGAGCGGCCGAGTTCGAGTATGCGCCGATCCGGCATGCGGGCGCGCAAGGCAGCCATGTCGAACTCGCCTTGTGAATAGAAGCCGCCGGCCTTGGCCGCGCATTCTTCTCGCAGCAGCCGATAGGTGCCGACGATTGCATTTCCGCGATCAATGTCCAGGACAATCAGATGATCGCAAAATGCGTCGAACCGGTCTTCATCGCGACCGTTCGAATTGTGCTCGCAATCTGCGTGAAATACGCTCGAACGCAGTTCCTGTGCCGCTCCGATTTCGGATTCGCTGGCTGCAAGACGTACCTGCAAATTTGCGATGCGACCGAGCAAGGGTGGCTGGAAATTTGCCTCAAGAGCAAGTCCAGTTTGAGACCCAGTAAACGACTCACGGATACGTGGTTCCATCGTCATGTCACTCTCCCGTCGAGGTCAAATACGAGGTGGAACGTAGCAATGCAATGCTACAGCTTCATGACGCAGGCGCGCAGTAACCTATGCCGCAGCGGCGGCTTCCTCCACGAGAAAGACGAGTCGTGCCGGATCGACCGGCTTGGTGATCATGCCGTCGCCCCCGACAGCGCGAACGGCTTGCTCGACACCTATCTGACCGTCCGCCGTCAGAGCCAAAATCGGCACATGTTTGCGACCTTTTTCGTCTTCGGCGGTTCTGATTGCGGAAATTGCGTCAAGACCGTCCATTATGGGCATGTGCAGATCCATCAGCACTACATCCGGCGCGTGCTTCGGTTTGAACACTTCACCGACAGCCGAGCGGCCATCGCTGACGACCGTCACAGAATGGCCGGCGCGGGTCAGGGCGGACTTTACCAGCAAAGCATTGATTTCATTGTCTTCGGCGACAAGCACGGAGAGTTTGCGCGACGGGTCCTGATTTGCCTCGGCTGCATCGGTGTTGGCTTCGCGTTTGGCTGCTTGTTTGCCAGAAAGGACGCGCACCAGACTTGCGCCGCGAACCGGGCGCACCAAAAAGGACTCAAATCCGAGTGCCGTGAAGGAAGGCAGTGCTCCGCGTTCTCCCGGCTCGATGAGGATGATCCTGCGGGCAAAACACTGGAGTTTTGCGTTTGACTGCATGGCTCGTGCGGATTTCATGTCCAAGAGCAGGATCGTTGCGGAACAAGGCTCTGAAGCGCCGTCCCAACGGGTCGCGGTTCCGCCGTTTGTTTCGATGGTATGGCCGAGAGCTGCGGCTTCCAACGCTGATTCCATGCGGATCATGCATTGGATGCCGGTCAACTTTGCTTTGGAGGATGCAGGACTTGGAGACAGGCTGGGCAGGTCTATTGTAAAACTTGAGCCTGAACCGATTTTGCTTTCGACCTCCAAGCTGCCACCCATGGCGGCTACCAAGCGACGGGTGATCGAGAGACCGAGACCAACACCGCCGTGGCTTCGTGTGGTTCCGGTTTCAACCTGCTCGAATTCTTCGAAAATGCGGGCCATATTGTCGTCTTCAATGCCTTTGCCAGTGTCTTTCACCTGAAAGCGGACAGAGCCCTGCTGGGCAGTTACCAACAGCGACGCACCGCCGGTTTCGGTAAACTTGACGGCGTTGCCGAGCAGATTGAGCAGGCTCTGGCGCAGCCTGTTTGGGTCTGAGACGATTGTGACCGGGACGTCAGCACCAATATGCGTGGCGATGCCGATGCCTTTGCCATGGGCGCGGGCGGCGACAAGTTCGACCAGACTCTCGCAGAACGGACGGACCTCGACGTTTTCCGGGCGGAGGTCGAACTTTCCGGTTTCGATCTTTGAGAAATCCAGCAAGTCTTCAATGAGATTCATCAGAGCGTTGCCCGATGAGGTCACTGCATGAACATAAGTGCGCTGTTCTTCGCTGAGGCCGGTATCGGCGAGCAATTTTGCCATGCCGTTGATGCCGTTCAGCGGGGTACGGATTTCGTGGCTGACGGTGGCGAGAAATCTTGATTTAGCCTGATTGGCCGCTTCTGCGCGTTCACGCGCCTCGATTAGCTGGGTTTCGCCGACTTTGCGCTCGTGGATATCGCGTGCGACAGCGCGGAAGGCCTTGCCGTCTTGGCCTGTCGATGTTGGCAGTTCGATCCATGAGTACCAGCGGCTGCCGATGCGCACATCGACAGGCATCGAGGTGCCGCGATTGCGTCCGCGCGGCACGTCGACACCAGCTGCGCGAAGCGTCACGCCTTTCAGTTCTTCAAACGATTGACCAGCGGCGCTGCAAAAGCTGGCGTTGGCGTGCAGGATAGTGCGGCGTGCATCACAAATGACGACAAGGTCGCCAAGCTGGTCAAACAGGCTGGACGCGCGCTCTTCACCTTCGGACGCCTCCCAAAGCCGGTCGGCCATCCGTTCGTTTTCAAACCTGAGATGTTTGAGGATTCCGGATGCTTCGCGGAAGCCGGATGCTGCGAGCGTTGCCAACGCAGCGGTTGTGAGCGTCAAAATCACGGCGATGGACGTCAGGACCGGCGAAAAGCCATCGGTGGTGGCGAGTATCCAGATGCCCAGCGCGACGCCACACAATGCGGCGGCGGCCATGGCTAGTTCGGGCACGCGATGATGGAATTTTGCGCCAAGTCTGGACGACCAAGTCCGGCCTGCCGCTGCAAGAATCACATCGCTCAAACGCGTCGTGGCGTTCGTTTCTATCAGTGTTTTGCCTGAATCACCCATGCGCAGCCAATAGCATCGCCGCATTAGGGAAGGTTTTGGCGAATGGTTACAATTTTAGTGAACTTGAAAAATGCCAATGACGATTCTGAATTATTGTTGGTAATCAACGACCAAGCGGCCCCGCACCTTGCCTTCGACGATTTGGCTTGAAGCTTCCACGAGATCTTCAAAGCCGATGGTGGTTGAGAGTGCCTGCAACTTTTCCAAGGGCAAATCTGCTGCCAGACGCGCCCAAGCCTCCTGCCGATAGGCTCGCGGCACGTATACCGATTCAACGCCGCGCAGGATGACTGCACGCAGAATGAAGGGTGCAACGGACGATGGCAGGTCCATGCCTTGCGCCAAGCCGCACGCTGCGACCACACCGCCGTAATTGGTCATGGACAAGACATTGGCCACCGTGTGGGAGCCGACGGTGTCGATGGCAGCTGCCCAGCGCTCTTTTGCAAGGGGCTTTGAGGGGCCAGACAGTTCAGCGCGGTCGATGATCTCTTTTGCGCCAAGACCTTCGAGAAACGTCTGTTCCTGCGGGCGGCCGGTCGAGGCGATGACGTGATAGCCGAGATTGGCGAGGATCGCGATGGCAATGGTTCCGACGCCGCCAGCGGCACCGGTGACGAGGACGGGACCGGACTCAGGGGTGACGCCCTGCTTTTCCAGCGCCATGACGCAGAGCATGGCCGTGTAGCCAGCGGTACCGATAGCCATCGCGTGGTGACCGGTCAGGCCTTGCGGCTGGGCAATCAGCCATTCGCCTTTCAGCCGCGCATGGCCGGCATAGGCGCCGTAATGCACCTCGCCGACGCCCCAGCCGTTCATAACAACCTTGTTGCCGGATTTCCATTCACTGCTGTCCGACGAGATGACTGTACCGGCAAGGTCGATGCCGGGTATCATCGGCCAGCGGCGAATGACCGGGGCCTTGCCGGTAATGGCGAGGCCGTCTTTGTAGTTCACGGTCGTATGATCGACCCTGACCATCACATCGCCTTCCATCAACTCATCGTTGCGCATCTCGACGATGCTGACAGACTGCTTCTTGTTTTCGTCGCGGGAAACCAGAATGGCCTCGAAATCTGCTGACATGTGATCCTCCTCGATTTGACCCAAGAGGATGTTCGCAAGACCGGATTGTCAATCCGGATTTGGTCTACCTTGAATGCCGCGGCTGCGGTGCCAATCGAGCAACTCCTGCAGGATGATCAGCGCCGCGCCAACAGAGATGAATGCGTCGGCAAGATTGAACACGGCAAATGCCCAAGTTTGCGTGTGGAACAGGATATAATCAACGACGTGGCCGAAGACGATCCGATCTATCAGATTGCCGATTGCACCGGCGACGATCAGCGCGAAGCCGAGACGCGCTGCTGTCTTGTCAACCGGTGTGCGGCTGGCGAGCCAGACGACGAATGCGGTGATCGCAAGGGTGATCGCTATCAATGCCAAATCATTGAGGCCCCACAGCATCGAGAAGGCGATGCCTTGGTTCCATGTGCGATAGAGGCTGAAAAACGGAACGACATCAATTGCCTGCTGAAACGGCAAATGGGTTTCTACCAGCCACTTTACGTACTGATCGATGGCGATCAGCACTGCGGAAAGTCCGGTCAGCAATGGCCAGCGCATCAGATTTGTCCGCCAAGTTTCAGCGCGTGGCGGCGCACTTCGTAGAGAGTGACGCCGGTGGCGACGGCAAGATTGAGCGAGTCAGCCTTGCCGTCCTGCGGGATGCGGATGAGCTTGTCGCAGGCTTTGGCCAATGGCTCTGAGAGGCCGCTTTGCTCATTGCCCATCAGCAACAGTACCGGCTTGCCGGAGTAATCGACAGTCCGGTAATCAACAGAGCCTTTGAGATGGGTGCCGACTGTGAGGCCTTTGAAGCCTTTGCGAAAGTCTAGAAACCCTGCCTCATCGGCGTGGTAAAGCGGCATGGCGAACACTGAACCCATCGTTGCGCGCACGGTTTCGAGCGCGAACGGATCTGTAGTATCGCCCACAAGAATGACGCCGGATGCGCCGACGGCGTCCGCAGTTCGGATGATCGTGCCAAGATTGCCGGGATCGCGCACGCGGTCGAGTGCCAGCCAGACATTGTCCGCCTCAGGCTTGATAGACGAGAGCGGCGCATAGCGCTGCTCGAAAACGCCGATCACCGCCTGCGGATTGTCGCGGCGGGTGATTGAGCCGATAATTTTCTCATTGGCTTCCAGCACAAGCGCGCCCTTGGCGACGGCGCGGGCGGCGGTTTTTTGCACCAAAGCATTGTCTTTGGACGCCATGGCGATCACCAGAATTGTCAGCTTCCAGCCTTGGTCGAGCGCGTCGATGATGAGTTTGAGGCCTTCGGCGACAAAGGTGCCGGACTCATCGCGATGTTTTTTCATCGCCAGAGCTTTGATGTCTTTCACAACCGGATTGGCGAGCGAGGTGATCTCCTTGACCTGGCCGACGCGGACTGTTCCCCCGCTCATGACGGCACCCAGCGCGAAAAGAGGGATGTGGACAGTGCCCGTCCGGCGGACTGCTCACGCAGGATCAACTCGCCGGACTCGACTGTACCGCCCATGCCTGTGAACCGGTCGCGCACCAGTTCGTGGATGGCGAAGAAGGATGCGCGGATTGAATAGGCGGTGAGCACCATGGCCAAGGGCTTGGGCGACAGGATCGCGCGGCAGGCTTCGACCATCGCGGGCAAGTGTTCAAACAATTGCCAGACCTCGCCGCCCGGTCCGCGCCCGAATGCCGGCGGATCGAGAAGGATGATGTCATAAGTGGAACCGCGCCGCTCTTCACGCAGCACAAATTTCATCGCGTCATCCATGATCCAGCGGATTGGCTTGTTGGTCAGGCGCGCGATGTCCTGATTTTCGCGCGCCCAGCCGATGGCTTTCTTCGACGCATCGACGTGGGTGACTTCAGCCCCTGCCCGCGCGGCGATGAGAGAGGCGACGCCGGTGTAGCCGAAAATGTTCAGGACTTTCAACGGTCGCTTGGCGTTGCGGATCAAATCTTCCATGAAAGACCAGTGTGCGGCTTGCTCAGGGAACACGCCGACGTGGCGGAACGAGGTGAAGCGGCCAAGATAAGCCATGCCGTCATGTTCAGTGTTCCACGTCTCGCCGAGCGCCGCTCTGGGGAACAGCCAGCGGCCCATGCCTTCTTCATCAGTGTTGCCGGTGAAGACGGCGTCCGCTTTGTCCCATTCGCTGTTGGGGAGCGAAGGCAACCAGATCGCCTGACCTTCGGGGCGTTCGATCTTGTATGGTCCGTACTGCTCAAGTTTGCGTCCGTTGCCGCTGTCGATCAGCGCGTAGTCTTTGGTCGGCTTGGTTTCGAGAATAACCGGCAGGCGTTCGGCAGGGCGCTCGCCTTCGCGGCGCGTGAGCAGTTTGGGCGCCGCTGCAAGATTGGTCGATGGTTCAATCCGGACGGGCCTTTCATTGAGCGCCTCACGGGATAGACCTTGCGCCGGTTTGCGCTGATTGCCGCGGTCCTTCATGCCGATTGCCGGTCAGCCGTTCGGCAGCGCGGGCAGGTTTCCCCGGATTGCGGCCTCTCGCGCCTGTGCTTCCTTGCGAAGGGTTACCACTTCGGCAGCGGCGCGGCGCGCATTGGCGCGATGTTGGCCCTGCGCCAACCAAGTGATAACCGAGCCTAGGATGAGACCGATGGCAAGGCTGGCGAACAGATACATGAACAGTGGTGCTGAGAAGGTCAGCGCAGGGTTTCCGGGCGTGAACGGATCGATTGTGAACGGCACGACATTGCGATTGGCCACCGACAGGGCAATCAAAATGATTGCCAGCGGGATCATCACGATTATCCAGAAAAACCGGCGGAACATGCGCTCACCTCTAACGTCACCTCGTGACCGGATTTAGCAGATGGTCACAATGCGCCGTTTAGCCGGTCCCGCAGCTCTTTGCCAGTCTTGAAAAACGGCACCCATTTTTCATCAACGCTGACGGACTCGCCGGTTTTGGGGTTCCGGCCTGCGCGGGCCGGGCGGTTTTTCACTGAGAACGCGCCAAAGCCGCGCAATTCAACGCGGTTTCCCTCCGCGAGCGCGGTGGATATTTCCTCAAACACCGAATTGACGATGTTTTCGACGTCCCGTTGAAATAGATGCGGGTTGCGGTCTGCAATAAATTGCACAAGTTCGGATTTGATCATGTCGCGTGTCCCTCGCGTCGGTTCCCGTGGTCAGGCGCATTTCCTGCGCCGTCTTTTTATCCAATGCTTTCAATCGCGCCCTGAAGGCGAAGAGTCAACGGCCCATTGTGACACGAGGCCATCGACAAACAGTCGATCTTTTAAAAATTGAAGGTTAAGGCTGGAATTGGCGTTGTCCAAACCAGCAAACCGCAGAATTATCGAAGATATTTCAGACGACAGCCACCAAGACGCGTTGTCTGCGGTTGGCAACCATTCGATCACGTCAAGTTTGCTGTCAACGCCCTTGGATGCAAGCCATTCGATTGCAACGTCCTCGCCGCCAAGGCCGTCGATCAACTTGTTGGCCAGCGCCTGCCGCCCGGTGAAGACCGACCCGTCGGCCAGTGCCAGTGTCTGCGCGCGGTCAAGCAGCGGGCGGCGCTCATCGACGATGGAGACGAACCAGTCATAACTGTCGAGGATCATTCGGCGGATCATCGACTTGGCTTCCTCGCTTGCAGGGCTGAAAAAATTGGGCTCGGCCTTCAGCGGGCTGGATTTGATGGTCTCCACTTTGACTCCGGCGTTGGCAAGCAATTGCGAAAGGTCCGGATATTGGAACAACACGCCGATTGAGCCGACTATTGAGGTTTTGCGGGCGACGATATGGTCTGACGCCACGGCAATCATGTATCCTGCGGACGCGGCGAGTGTTCCAACCTGTGTTACAACGGGCTTCTTCTGAGCGAGTTCGCGGACCGATTCGTAGAGCGCCTCACCCCCGGCTGTGGTGCCCCCGGGCGAATTGATCGCGAGTATCACGCCCTTGACGGCTTCTTCCCCGCCGACCTTTTTGATCAGCGCCAAGAGTTTTTCGTCTTCGGTGATGGCACCTTCGATGCGGATTTTGGCGATGTGAGGAGCAGAATTGCGTGCAGAAAGGCCGCCATTGGCCGCATACCAGCCGATGGCTCCGCACAATAGCGCCAAGAGAATTGCTAGAATACGCCAGAAACCAAGTTTGCGGCGTAGCAACCGCCGGTCTAACCAGTTGTCAGCTGCCTGTGACATTTACAATCCTCAAATTGCCGCAAAGACGCGTGTATAGACCATGGCAGTGGTGCCCTGACAAGCGCTCTAAAGACCGGAGCTTGGTTGCAATGCGTTGCTAACCCTGCTCCTGTGTTTTGGGTCACGAACGAGAGATCGCAATTACGGATGGCGCAGGCGGAAACCTCACACCCGAACATTGAAAATTTTCACGCAGCGGCAAACCGGCGCGGCGAGGATGTGTTTGCGTCCGCCGGCAGGCACTCGCGGCGGGTGCGCATCCTGAAATTTGCCATTCCGGGCATTGCGTTGATGAGTGCCGGACTGTTTGGCGGCGCGACGTTTTTTCGTAACGAGTTGCCCGTGGCGGTGTCTTCTGACGGTGTCAGCCTGTCGGACGGGCGTATCGTGATGGCCAATCCGAAGCTTGACGGGATGACTGGCGACAAGCGGCCGTACAAGATGCAGGCAGAGCGGGCATTTCAGGAAGTCAAAAAGAACGGGCTGGTGGAACTTGAGACCATTTCCGCCGAACTGCCGTTCGGGATCAACACAATGGCGCAGCTCAAGGCTGGCAGCGGCTTTTTTGACAATGGCAACAGCTTGCTTGATCTTGGCAAGGGCATTGAATTGACCACCAGCGACGGAATGGTGGCGAAACTGACATCGGCGCGGGTTGATATCGGCAAAAACGGCTTGAGCACGTCCGAGCCTGTCGATATCACCACGAACGGGGCGCATATCACTGCGGACTCGATGCAGGTGAGCGACGGCGGCAAACTTTTGGTGTTTGAAAAGCGCGTGCGGCTGGTGATAGACCCGAAGAAAATGAAAACCGCCAATGGCGGGCAGGCAGCGCAACAGGCAGAGTGAGACCAGCATGACGAAGAGCATCTTGAGGATTGGACTCGCCTTGCTGTTGGCCTCCGTGCCGGGCGTTGCGATGGCGCAAGCCGCATCTGAACGGCTGACCGGGATGAAGCTGTCCAACGATCTGCCGATCCAAATCGAGAGCGACCGGCTTGACGTGCGCGAGGCCGACAGTGTTGCGGAGTTCACCGGCAATGTAAGCGTCGTGCAGGACAAGACACTGCTGAAGGCCGGCAAGCTGATTGTGTATTACGTGAAGAACGGTGGTTCGGCGACGACCGGCTCGGCGGCGATTGACCATCTGGAAGTGTCCGGCACGGTTTATGTGAAGTCGGAGACGCAGGTTGCCACTGGCGATGCGGGCACGTTTGACATGGCGAGCCAGGTTCTTGTGCTGACTGGCAACAAGGTGGTTTTGTCTGAGGGCAAGAACGTTGCAACGGGCTGCAAGCTCACGGTGTTCATGAAGTCCGGCAAGGCCAAGTTTGAGAGCTGCAAGAGCGGAAGCAGCGGTGGCCGTGTCTCCATCGTTCTTGACCCGAAAAGCAACAAGTAGCGGCCTGCCCAGTGGGGATGTTCAAAAATCAGGCTTCTGATACAACCGACGCGCCATCAACGCCTTCAAAGAAGTATGAAGGCACGTTGATCGCGCGGGGGCTTTCCAAGAGCTACAAGGGCCGTCAAGTGGTCAACAGTGTCTCGCTGGGCTTGCGCGCGGGAGAGGCTGTCGGGTTGCTTGGACCAAATGGAGCGGGCAAGACGACGTGCTTTTACATGGTCACAGGACTGGTTCCCGTTGACACCGGCACAATTGAAATCGACGGCCATGACGTGACGCAAATGCCGATGTACCGCCGCGCGCGGCTTGGCATCGGCTATCTGCCTCAGGAAGCCTCGATTTTCCGTGGCCTTTCGGTGGAGGACAACATCCGCGCCGTGCTTGAAGTGGTCGAGAAAGACAAAAAGCAGCGCGATGACGACCTTGAGACACTGCTCAGCGAGTTTCACATCAGCCATTTGCGCAAGGCGCCATCCATCGCGCTGTCCGGCGGCGAGCGGCGGCGGCTGGAGATCGCGCGGGCGCTGGCGTCACGGCCGAACTTCATGCTGCTGGACGAACCATTTGCCGGGGTTGATCCGATATCGGTCTCGGACATCCAGAATCTCGTGCGGCATCTGACGAGTCGAGGCATCGGCGTGCTGATCACCGATCACAATGTGCGCGAGACCTTGGGACTGGTCGACCGTGCGTATATTATCCATGAGGGCCAGTTGCTGACCCATGGTACGCCGAAAGAGATTGTTGCCAATCCGGATGTGCGACGGCTCTATCTCGGCGAGCAATTCACCCTCTGATTACCTTGAATGCAGGTTTCGTGCCAGTTTAAGGCACGAAAGCCGGATTCGGCTTGACTTGCAATTGCCATGCCAGTTTCATTCATCGCGGGAACAACGGGACTGATTGATGGCGCTTGCGGCGAAACTTGCACTTCGACAATCACAATCGCTTGTGATGACGCCCCAGCTGATGCAGTCGATCAGGCTGCTGCAGCTGACGCATGTTGAATTGCAGCGGTTTGTGGAAGAGGAAATGGAGCGCAATCCGCTCCTCGAAGCGGCTCCGGAAAGCAGCGACACGCTGCCTATTCTTGATACTCCTGATGTCTCTGGCGGCGAGGATTGGCACGGTGATCGCGACGCTGACGACTGGGTGCGGCAGGATATTTCATCGGCGGCGGAGCTATCCGAGACATTTGATGCGCCGGTGGACAATTTGTTTCCCGACGACGCCGGCGCTGGTCCGGAGCTCAACCCGGACCTTGCGTCCCAATGGAAGTCGGCAGCAACCGGCGGACAAGGCGGAGGCGATGGCGACAGTTTCGACTTTGAAGATGTGCTGGCCATGCCGGTCACGCTGCGTGGTCATGTGGCGGAGCAGATCGCATTTGGATTTGCTGACATCAGCGAACGTGCCTTGGCGAGTGAACTTGCAGACGGGTTGGACGAGAGTGGCTATTTGCGCGTCGATGTGGATGAGGCGGCGCAAAAGCTCGGTCTTTCTGCGGAAACCGGCGAGAAAGTTCTGAAAAAGCTGCAGGAGTTTGACCCTCCCGGGCTGTTCGCCCGCTCACTTGCCGAATGTCTTTCAATTCAGCTCGTTCTGAAAGACCGGCTGGACCCGGCCATGCAGGCGTTGATCGCCAACCTTGAACTGCTGGCCAAGCGCGACTTTGCGCAGCTGAAGCGCATTTGCGGCGTGGATGATGCGGATATTCTGGACATGCTGTCGGAAATCCGTGCGCTTGACCCCAAGCCCGGCACCGCTTTTGCCGGTGGAGCGATGGAGACCATTGTTCCGGATGTTTCGGTGCGGGCTGCGGCAGGCGGGTCCTGGCTGATCGAACTCAATCCGGCCGCCCTGCCCCGCGTGCTGGTCAATCAATCCTATTACGTGAAAGTATCCCGCAGCGCGAAAAATGCGGCGGACAAGGAATTTCTCTCCGAATGTCTGCAAACTGCCAACTGGCTTACACGCAGTCTCGACCAGCGCGCGCGGACGATTTTGAAAGTGGCGCAAGAAATCGTCAAGCA
>JANMQE010000469.1:0-2163 GCA_031370195.1 Phyllobacteriaceae bacterium | reverse complement strand
TCGGGCCGGGTGAACAGGTCCGTCGGCTGCACCGCCCGGTACCGAAGAGTCCACGTGAAGTCGAGGCACAGGCTGCCGCCGAACTCGAACGGGAGTTCATCCGATGTGCGCATCACGACGGTACCCACGCGTTCATCCCGTCGCCGTGGACGTCAGTTGCAGAACGGCCTGGATCTCCAGGCACATGTTGGCCGGCAGCGACGCGACACCGACGGCGAGCCGAGCGTGGCGGCCGGCGTCGCCGAAGACCTCGACGAGTACGTCGGACGCCGCGTCGATCACCCGGGTGTGTTCGACGAATTCCGGCGTCGCGTTCACCACCCCGTTGACGCTCAGAACTCGTTCGACGCGATCGAGCGTGCCGAGTGCGTTGCGGATCGTGGCCAGCATGTTGATCGCTGCCGAGCGTGCCGCTTCGCAAGCCCGTTCGGTGTCGACGTCGAGACCCACCTTGCCGGTGTACAGGCTCGTGTCGAGCGTCGTGGTGCCGAAGTGACCGCTCATCCAGAGCAGGCCGTTGTTGGGCACACAGGGCACGTACTGGCCGAACGCAGGCAGCGCTTCGGGGAGCACGATCCCCGCCGAACGCAGGCGCTGCTCGTGGGTTGCCGGGATTCCGTCGGTGGGCATGTGGTCAGTGTGACATAGGTCAAACTTCTGTTGCAATCGCATCGCGCAACGAGATCGTCCATCCCGCCGCGCTTGACGAGAGCTGGATCCACACGAGCCCTTCGGAATAGGGTCGGACCGTGATCGCACAGCGTCTCGATGAACTCGGCCTGGTCCTGCCTCCGGTGTTTCCCCCGGCGGGCTCCTACGTGGGTTGCGTCGTCGACGACGGCCTCGTGTACGTCGGCGGCCATGGGCCGGTCAACGGCGGCGACATCATCCGCGGCAAGGTTGGCGCTACGGTGTCGTTTGCCGAGGCAAAGCTCGCTGCCCGCATGACGGCGTTATCCATCCTCGCCACCCTGCACGCAGAGCTCGGGTCGCTCGACCGAATCGACCGGATTCTGAAGGTCTTTGGCATGGTCAACGTCGCGCCGGGCTTCAACCAAACCCCCGCAGTGATCGACGGCTGCTCGGAGCTGCTCATCGACGTGTTCGGTGAGCGGGGTCGGCACACTCGCAGCGCCGTCGGACTCGCCGAATTGCCTTTCGACATCGCCGTCGAGATCGAGCTCACGGCTCGTCTCCGTCCGCTCTGAAGGGCATCCCACACCAGCCACGCAGCAATCCCACATGGCCCGAAATTCGCACGGCGGAGCTGCGATTCGGGAGGAGTGGGAGGCCCGGAACGCCTATCTGGGATTTGCTGGTTCAGCTGCGGAGCGCCAAAGCGAAAGCCCCGTCTACTTGCGGCCGAAGCCGAAGAGTTGCTGCGCGACCTTGCGCATCTGGATCTCCTCGGAACCCTCGGTGATCCGGTAGCGGCGGTGGTGGCGGTAGATGTGCTCGAAGGGCATGTGGCGCGAGTAGCCGACGCCGCCGCAGGTCTGCATCGCCCTATCCGCCGCGTCGCACGCCAAACGGTTCGCCCGGTAGTTGCACATCGCGACGAGGTGGGTGACTTCCATGTGGTGCTTCGTGTCGAGCATCACTGCGGTGTAGCGGACGAGTTGGCGGAGCATGGCCGCCTCGGTGTGCATCTCGACCAACGGGAACTGGATGCCCTGGTTGGTGGAGAGCTTCTTGCCCCAGGTGATGCGGGAGTTCGCGTAGGCCACTGCTTCGTTGATGCAGAACTGAGCGGCGCCGAGCGACGATGCGGCCTGACGGATGCGGTTCTCGTGCACGAAGTGCTGGGCCAGGTCCAGGCCCTTGCCCACCGTGCCGAACACCGCCTCGGAACCCACGCGCACATCGGACAGCGACACTTCCGCATGATCTGTGGGCATATTGAACGTCCACCAGAAGAACTCCACCTTGAAGCCGGGGGAGTCGGTCGGGACGAGGAACGCAGTGATGCCGTTGGGGTCGCCGTTATCGCCCGAGGTGCGGGCGAAGATGATGTCGTGGGTGGCGTGGTGGAGCCCGGAGTTCCATCGCTTCATGCCGCTGATGACCCACTCGTCACCGTCTTGCACTGCGGTCGTCTCCATGTAGGTGGCGTCAGAACCGTGGTTCGGCTCGGTGAGGCCGAACGCCAGCCGACGAGTGCCA
>JANMQE010000462.1:0-4790 GCA_031370195.1 Phyllobacteriaceae bacterium | reverse complement strand
TTCAGAACCCATAATCAGCCTTCTGAACGGCGCTTGATGCCTGCAGCTTCAAGAGCTGCGATCTGGCGCTTTGCGCTGCGGCGCTGAGCGAAAAGACCGAGCATAAGCAAACTCAGCACAAGGGCGCTGACGCCATAGGCTGCAACGACATAGGCAATATGCGTTGTCATCAAGCGCCCCCTTTGGCACCGCTGCGCGCTGCCATCCTGCGCATGGTGCTGATGCGTCGCTGCCAGATCTCATTCTGCATCGCCATCATGTGCAGCGCAAAGAACAACAGCGTGAACCCAACGGCCGAGATGAGGAGCGGCCAAAGGAGGCTCGGATGGATAGTTGGTCCGTCCATGCGGAACACGGCAGCGGGCTGGTGCAAAGTGTTCCACCAATCAACCGAGAATTTGATGATTGGAATGTTGATGAAGCCAACCAGCACGAGAATGGCCACCGCGCGCGCGGCCTGCGATTGATCTTCGATGGCCCGCGCCAGTGAGATGACGCCCAGATACATGATGAAGAGTATCAGCACCGAGGTCATTCTGGCATCCCACTGCCAATAGGTCCCCCATGTTGGCTTGCCCCATAGCGAGCCTGTGACCAGCGCCAGAAAGGTAAACGCCGCGCCAATGGGAGCCGCCGCCTTGACGGCAACATCAGCCAGCGGATGACGCCAGACCAGCGTGCCGAGCGCCGACAGGCTCATGACCGTCCAGCCCATCATCGACAGCCACGCGAACGGCACGTGGATGTACATGATTTGCACCGTCCGGCCTTGCTGGTAGTCGTCCGGTGCAGTCTGACCCATCCATAGCCCGGTTACAGTGACAATCAGCGCAAGGCTCATCAGCCATGGCAGAACCTTGCCGGACCAGGACAGAAACACGGTCGGATTGGCCAGCCGGGTCAGCCACGCGGCGATACCGGAGTTCTGTACGGGCTTTGGAGTTGTTTCAGTGCTTGCTTCAGTCATGGCATGCTTTTAGACGCGCCTGCCGCGCTTCGCAATTGATCGAACGCAAACGTGATGATTTGCCGCCCGCCAAAAAATCTGCGTAGAGGACAAAAGCGAAAAATAAAACCCATACGTGCATATTTGCGCTTACAACGATGTTTTTCTATAATATTTTCAATCAAAAGACGATTTTGCACACGGCGAGTTTGCTTCAATCTTTAATTGCTTAAATTTTAAATGTCATTTCTCGTTCAGACGTTAATCAAGAAATCAATATCGATTCGACAATTTCCACAGGTTATGAAAGGTTAATGAACAGTTAATTTTGTACAGCGCATGCGGAGTTTCACGATGCTTAACTTTCTGGCGGGCCTAGGCAAAGACAAGGCGATGGACGATGTCGAAATCGAATCCGCGCCGCTTGAGGAATTTGACCTGGAAGAGTTTGACATCGAATTGTCGCTGGCACCTGAGAAAGATCAGATGCACCGGTCGCTGTTCAGAACCGAAGTTGAAAACCTGATGAACTCGGTCAAGCAACAGTCTGTCGATATCAGCTGTCAGTTTGCCACGTTTGCAAACTGGTCCTCTGAAATTGAAACGCTCAGTGCCCGTGCGGCGACATTGCAGCCGTTGCTGACCAAGCTCGTTGAAGAAAATTCATCGCAAGCTGCTGCTTTGGCGGAGTTGACACGCAGCAAGGATGCCGTTGACCATCGCATGTCGGGTCTTGAGACCGAGGTCGCGCACTACCGCCCGCTCGCCGCACGGCTTGAGGAAGAGCTCCTTATTGTGAAGGAAAAGCATGCATCCGCCCAATCAATGCTTTCCTCGCTCGAAGGCCAATTCGCCCAGCACCAGAGTGAAAACAATGATCTGATCTATGCGCTGGCCAAGGCGGAGTCCAAGGCAACGCGTTCGGGCGAAGAGAATTTGGCCCTTCGCCAAAAGGCGCTTGAACACAATGCAGTCATTCAGAGCCAGATGCGCGAAGTCGCCGACATCAAGTCGTCAATTTCCACAAAGTCGCGTGAGCTGCAAAAGCAGGAAGAGCTTGTGGCTGACCTTTCGGCCAAGCTTGCGGCGTCGCAAGAATCGGGCAATCATTCGGCCTCGACGCTTTCGGCGGTGCTGATGCGTGAGGCCCAGATGGAAAAGGATATGCAGAAGCGCTTGGCGGAATCTGCGGAACACCAGCAGGATCTGATGCAGAAGCTAGCGAACCGTGACAAGCATTTGAACGTCGCCGAAGTCAAAATCGCCGGTCTGAATTCCAAGGTCGAGTTCCTGACGCAGCTGACGCAGAAACTGCGCGACGAATTGCGCAATGATCACGCCAGCATGATTGAAAACTCCAATCGCCAGATGGTGGAGAGCATTTCAACGCCGGAACTCGCCAACGAAACGCGTGCTGAAGGTTTGGCGCTTGCCAAAGAATCGGCTTTGGCGAAAGACTTGCGGCCCAAGCTGAGAACAGTTCCAATGGCGAACGGCGCGCGGCTTCATGCCGAAACGCCAATGCGCGAGCAGCGGGCCTCGTGAGCGTAGCTCTGCTCTAGTCAGAGCCTTTCAAGGCGAATGCTGCCGCCATCGTTCCGATGACTGCAAAGAACAGCGTCAGTGCGCACAGCATTAAAAATGGCGAAAAAAATGGTGCCAGACCTTCGACTGGGCCACGCGAGGCCGATACGCCGAAAATCAGCACCGGAATGACGAGTGGCAGGATCAGCACGGAAACGAGTAGTCCTCCACGCGGCAGCGCAACGGTCACTGCAGCACCCACTGCTCCGATTAATGTTATGGCGGGAGTGCCGACCAGCAGCGTGAGCGTTGTTGCGCCAATGGCAAACGGCTCCATGTTCATCATGAGACCGAGCACCGGTGCCGCGACAACAAGCGGCAAGACTGTCACCAGCCAGTGGCTGAACGCCTTAGCGAACACGGTCAGCGACAGGGACAATACGTCCTGACCTGAGATCATCAGGTCAAGCGAGCCGTCCTCACGGTCAATCTGAAACAGCCTGTCCAGGCCAAGGAGCGAGGCCAACAGTGCACCGATCCAAAGTATGGCCGGGCCGATGCTGGCGAGCAGTTTCATGTCCGGGCCAACGCCAAAGGGGACGACAGCGATCACGGCGAGAAAGAACAGCAACCCGGTCAAGGCGCCGGAGCCAGCGCGCATTGCCAATTTGAGTTCGCGGCCGATCAACGCCCTCATATCGCTGCGCCTTCGCCGAGCTGAAGACTCTTCAGCCTGACAATTCCAAGCGGCAAATGGGTGGCAGCAACGAGGATGCCGCCGGATGCCAGATGTTTTTCAGCCAGCCCGGCAAACAGTTTTCCCGACGCTGCATCCAAACCTGAAGTTGGCTCATCAACGATCCACAGCGGCCGTTGAATACACAAAAGTCGCGCAATGGCGACGCGGCGCTTCTGCCCGGTGGACAGATACCCGAACGGAATGTCGGCGACATGCTCCAAATTCACGGCGTTCAGCGCCTCTTGCACACCCACAGGGTCAGCACTTTCATATGAGGCCAAATGTCCGGACCAGAAACTCAAATTCTCGGCTGCGGTCAGTTGGTCCTTCATGGCGTTAAGCGGACCGAGATAGTGCAGTGCGTTGTGGCAATCCGTATCGTCTTCGCCGACCACGCGTGCAGAACCGGCGCTTGGCCGCAGCAATCCGGCGAGAATGCGCAGCAGTGTAGACTTGCCCGTGCCATTGCTGCCGGTCACGGCCATGCCCTCGCCTTGCCGGAGCACAAAGGCCAGACCGGAAAACAGCTCCGTTCCGCCCCGCTCCACGCCAAGACCTTCGGCCACCAGCCTCATGCCGTCCACCTGTTGCCGTTCCATTCTGGCTTGCGCGATATGATAATTTTTTTTGCAGCGCAGCATCTTTGACCTTGGTTGGTCTTTCCACTCCATACGAAATTGTCTAAGCCTTCTGCAACCATGTCGGCGGTCGGCGTGGAAACCCTTTTGCCGATCCTTCGGCTGCCGGCCTTGAACCGGTGGGCCGGGTGAACTTCGCGGAAATGATCGCACCTGCAAGCTGAATTCCCGTGGCGCCCGCGCCGTGCCAGCCCGTTCACCCGTGACCGGCCCTTCGCATACCAAGGAGATCCATCCATGTCCGCCATCGACAGTTTCAAATGCCGCAAGACCATGACGGTCGGCACAAAAAAATACGTCTACTTTTCCCTGACCGCTGCTGAGAAAAACGGCCTGACCGGGATTTCGCTGCTGCCCTACTCGATGAAGGTTCTTCTGGAGAACCTGCTGCGCGCCGAAGACGGCACAACCGTGAAGAAGGCTGACATTGAGGCCTGCGCCGCATGGCTCAGCGACAAGGGCAAGGCCGGCAAGGAAATCGCCTTCCGCCCGGCCCGTGTGTTGATGCAGGATTTCACCGGCGTTCCGGCGGTGGTTGATCTTGCTGCCATGCGCGATGCGATGAAGAACCTTGGCGGCAACCCGCAAAAGATCAACCCGCTGGTGCCGGTGGATCTCGTCATCGACCATTCGGTGATCGTCGATGAATTCGGCTCGGCCAAGGCATTCAAGAAGAATGTCGATCTCGAATATGCCCGCAATGGCGAGCGTTACCGCTTCCTGAAGTGGGGCCAGCAGGCGTTCAAGAATTTCCGCGTCGTGCCGCCCGGCACCGGCATCTGCCATCAGGTCAATCTCGAATATCTCTCGCAGACCGTCTGGACCTCGAAGGAAAAGGTCAAGACCGGCAAGAAGAGCGAGACCATCGAAATCGCCTATCCGGATACGCTGGTCGGCACCGATTCGCACACGACGATGGTGAACGGACTTGCGGTGCTCGGCT
>JANMQE010000460.1:0-2399 GCA_031370195.1 Phyllobacteriaceae bacterium | reverse complement strand
CGATCGAGCCGCGGCCAAGGGTCGACCTTGATGAATTCGCCGTCGACGCGCAGGTGCGTGTGCCGCGCCCCCTGGCCCATTTTGCGAGGTCGGTGTAGACGCCCTTGCGGTTCACCACCAGCGGCGCCAGCAGGCCGACATGCTGGCCTTTGTGATCACGCAGCAATTGCGCGGCGATGCTCTCGGCGCTTTGTGGCCGCACCGGCGAGCCGTCTTTCGTGCAGTGCTGAATGCCGAGCTTCACGTACAGCAGGCGCAGGAAGTGCCAGACCTCGGTCGTCGTCGCGACCGTGCTCTTGCGCCCGCCGCGCGACAGGCGCTGCTCGATCGCGACCGTCGGCGGGATGCCGTAGACAGCGTCCACCTCGGGCCGCCCTGCCGGCTGCACGATGCTGCGCGCATAGGCATTCAGCGATTCGAGGTAACGCCGCTGGCCTTCGTTGAACAGGATGTCGAACGCCAGCGTGCTCTTGCCCGAACCGCTGACGCCGGTGATCACGCTGAACTTGCCGCGCGGGATCGACACGTCGAGCGACTTCAGGTTGTGCTCGCGCGCGTTGACGATGCGGATCGACTCTTCGGCCTCGCGGCGGCGCTTGACCGCGTACTGCAATGGCAGGCCTTCCTCGACGCGCTGGCCGTGCAGCGAGTGCTCGTAGTCGCGCAGCGCCTTGCCGGTGTGCGACGTGCCGTGCGCCTTCACGTCGTCCGGCGTGCCGAAACACACCAGTTCGCCGCCGGCCTCACCGCCTTCGGGGCCGAGATCGACGATCCAGTCCGCCGCGCGGATCACGTCGAGGTTGTGCTCGATGACGATCAGCGAATGCCCGGCGTTCAGCAGCTTTCTCAACGCACGCATCAGCTTGGCGATGTCGTCGAAGTGCAGGCCCGTGGTCGGTTCGTCGAACAGGAACAGCCGGCCTTTCCTCGCCACGCTCTGCCGCGACGCGGTGCTCTCCTGTGCCGTCTCGGCAAGGAAGCCAGCCAGCTTCAGGCGCTGCGCCTCGCCGCCCGACAGCGTGGGTACCGGCTGGCCGAGCTTCACGTATTCGAGCCCGACATCGACGATCGGCTGCAGCACGCGCAGCACCTCGCGGTCATCGCGGAACAGTTGCACCGCCTCGCTGACGGTCAGTTCGAGCACGTCGGCGACGCTGATCTCGCGCAGCAGATCACCGGGCAGGCGACGGTCGATCTTCACGTCGAGGATTTCGGCGCGGTAGCGGCGGCCATCGCAATCCGGGCAGCGCAGGTAGACGTCGCTCAGGAACTGCATCTCCACATGCTCGAAGCCCGAGCCGCCGCAGGTTGCGCAGCGGCCGTCACCGGCGTTGAAGCTGAACATGCCCGGGCCGTAGCCGCGCTGCTGCGCCAGCGGCGCCTGCGCGAACAGCTTGCGGATCTCGTCGAACGCGCCGACATAGCTCGCCGGGTTGGAGCGCGCCGTCTTGCCGATCGGCGACTGATCGACGAACACCGCGTCGGTCAGCCAATCGGCGCCGAGCAGTGCGTCGTGCGCGCCGGGCGTTTCGGTCGGCTTGCCGAAGTGGCGGGCCAGCGCGGGGAAAAGCAAGTCCTGCATCAGGGTCGATTTGCCCGAGCCCGACACGCCCGTCACGCACACCAGCCGCTGCAACGGGAACTCGACCGTGATGTGCTTCAGGTTGTGTTCCCGCGCGCCCTGCACGATGAGCTTGGGCGTGCCCTCATCGACCAGCCGCCGCAGCCCGATGCCAACCTGCTTGCGCGCGCCGAGGTACTCGCCCGTCAGCGTGTCGGCGTTGCGCGCCGCGTCGGGCGTGCCGTCGAACACGATCTGCCCGCCGCGCTCGCCGGGGCCGGGGCCCATGTCGATCAGGCGGTCGGCGGCCAGCATCACGGCAGGGTCGTGCTCGACAACGACGAGCGTGTTGCCGGCGTCGCGCAGCCGGTGCATCGCCTCGACGATGCGGTTCATGTCGCGCGGATGCAGGCCGATGCTCGGCTCGTCGAGGACGAACAGCGTGTTGACCAGGCTGGTGCCCAGCGCGGTGGTCAGGTTGATGCGCTGCACCTCGCCGCCGGACAGCGTGCGGCTCTGCCGGTCCAGGCTCAGGTAGCCCAGGCCGACGTCGCAGAGGTAGCGCAGCCGGGTGCGGATCTCGTCGAGCAGCAGCTTCAGCGCCTCGTCGAGCACCATCCCGGGCAGGCTCAGACCGTCGAAGAAGCCGCGCAGCCGGTCGATCGGCAGCAGCATCAGGTCGTGCAGGCTCAGCCCCGGCAGCGCCTCGAGCTGCTCGCGCGACCAGTCGGCGCCGACCGGCAGGTTGCGCCGGCCGGGCGGCAGCGCGGCATCGGCATCGGCCTTCGACCCCAGCCGCCACAGCAGCGCCTCGAGCTTCAGGCGCGCGCCGCCGCAG
>JANMQE010000447.1:0-3295 GCA_031370195.1 Phyllobacteriaceae bacterium | reverse complement strand
CGGCCCTATCGTGCTGAGGATAACAGTGAAACTTTCGTAAGCCGCCGACCGTATACTCAGAAATAAGCAATAGGGGTTTTCATCATGTCCTTTGCATTTCGTATCCGCGCCATTCTGATTGCGCTTTTGGCGCTCGCCGCGTCCGCCTTTTTGGCCAATGCTGATGATGCGTCAAAGGCCAAGGCGCAAGACATCATCCGCAGCCAGATCGAGGCGTTCAAGTCAGGTCAGGACGCCGTCGCCTACTCCTACGCCTCGCCTTATGTCCAAGGCTTCTTCCCCGAAGTCGGCATCTTTATGGATATGGTCAAGCGTGGCTATCAGCCGGTCTACAATCCGAAAAACTATGATTTCGGCCGCACGAAAGAGCCTGTGGATGGAACTGTGGTTCAAGAAGTCCTGATCACAGGTCCGGACAACAAGCCATGGACGGCGCTTTACACTCTCGTTCGCCAACCCGATGGCGCGTGGAAAATCAACAGTGTGCAGATCGTGCCAGGAGATGATTCCTCGGCTTAAACCGTTGGCAAATCGCCGCGCGCCCATGCTTCCTGCGTCGCAGCGGTGAACGCCTCATACTGGCGCTCTTCAATCGACGCGCGGATGCCCTGCATAAGATGTTGGTAATAGAACAAATTGTTCCACGTCAGCAGCATGCCACCAAGCGCCTCACCTGATTTGATAAGGTGGTGCAGATAAGCGCGCGAGTAATCCCGCGACGCCGGGCAATCGCTCTCTTCGTCGAGCGGACGCGGATCGTCGGCATGGCGCGCATTACGCAGGTTGATCTTGCCGCGCCGCGTGTAGGCAAGGCCGTGCCGACCTGCCCGCGTCGGCATGACGCAGTCGAACATGTCGATGCCCATCGCCACCGATTTCAAAATATCATCCGGCGTGCCGACGCCCATCAGATAGCGCGGCTTGTCGCTTGGCAGCACCGGCAGTGTCACGTCCAGCATCGCCAGCATCACCGCCTGCGGCTCGCCCACCGCCAGCCCGCCGACGGAATAGCCCGGCAGATCCATGGCTGTCAGCGCTTCCGCCGAGCGGATGCGCAGATCCGGCTGGTCGCCGCCCTGCACAATGCCAAACATCGCCTTGCCAGATTGTGTGCCGAATTGCTTCCAGGAGCGCTCCGCCCAGCGCAGCGACAATTCCATAGCCCTCTCGATTTCCTTTGGCGTGGCAGGCAGGGCCACGCATTCATCAAGCTGCATCTGGATATCAGAACCGAGCAGTGTCTGAATCTCGATCGACCGTTCCGGCGTCATCTCATAAGCCCGCCCGTCTATATGCGAGCGGAACGTCACGCCATGCTCATTGAGCTTCCTGAGCTTGGCCAGCGACATCACCTGAAACCCGCCACTGTCCGTCAAGATCGGATGCGGCCAGCGGGCAAATTCGTGCAGCCCACCAAGCCGCGCAATCCGCTCGGCAGATGGCCGCAGCATCAGATGATAGGTGTTGCCAAGGATGATGTCCGCACCAACCCCGCGCACCTGATCCATGTACATCGCCTTCACCGTGCCCGCCGTCCCGACCGGCATGAAGGCCGGCGTGCGCACCGTCCCGCGCGGCATGGTGATCTCCCCGCGCCGGGCCTTGCCGTCGGTGTTGAGCAGCGTGAACTTGAATTCGTCTGACACTCAAAGACCTTCCGGCAATATCAGGCAGGCATCGCCGTAGGAATAGAAGCGGTATTTGCTTTCAATGGCATGCTGGTATGCACTGGCCATCACATCCAGTCCCGCCAGCGCCGACACCAGCATGAACAGCGTCGAGCGCGGCAGATGGAAATTGGTCATCAACCCGTCGATGAATTTGAACCGGTAGCCCGGCGTGATGAAAATATCCGTCGCGCCCGACCATGCGTGCAGCTTGCCATCTTCGCCAGAAGCGCTTTCGAGCAGTCGCAGCGAGGTCGTGCCGACCGCAATGATGCGCCGCCCTTGCGCCTTGGCATGGTTGAGGCTGGCTGCCGTTTCAACGCTCACCAGACCGATTTCATGGTGCATCTTGTGGTCTGCCGTGTCATCCGCCTTCACCGGCAAAAACGTCCCTGCCCCGACATGCAGCGTCACGAAATGCCGTTCGATGCCCGCTGCATCGAGCCGCGCGAACAAGTCGGACGTGAAATGAAGACCTGCCGTCGGCGCGGCGACAGCGCCTTCCTCGCGGGCATAGATGGTTTGGTAATCGTGCAGATCCTTGTCATCGTCGGCGCGCTTGGCGGCGATATAGGGCGGGATCGGCACATGGCCGACAGCGCGGATGGCATCGTCCAGCACCGGTCCCGAAAAATCAAACCGCAGCAGCACCTCGCCAGCGTCACCCTTTTCGGCAACCGTCGCATCGAGTTGCCCAAGCATGCAGGCGCTCTCGTCGTGCCCAAAGCGTATCCGGTCGCCCGCCTTCACCCGCTTGGCCGGACGCAGGAACGCCCGCCATGCATCGGGGCTTTCCCGCATGTGCAGCGTCGCCTCGACATGGGCAAGATTGCCGTCCCGCTCGCGCAGACCAAACAGTTGCGCCGGGATGACCTTGGTGTCGTTGAACACCAACACATCGCCCCGCCGCAACAGGTCCGGCAGCTCGCCGACCATGCGGTCAGACAAGCGCCCGCCCGCGATTACCAGAAGCCGCGCGCTTTCACGCGGCTCGGCGGGCCGCAAGGCAATACGGTCTTCCGGCAGGTCGAAATCGAAATCAGAAACGCGCATGATTTGCAGTCGTTATCGCGTCGGCAAATTTAAGTGCCATATCAGGATTAATTTGCGTTTGCGCCCGTGAGAAATCTAGCAATGCGCTCATCCGGCTTGTCGCTGGCGAAAAGTTTTTTGCTGTAAAGCCAACCATTATGCCGGTCTCCGAAATTCAGGTAACCGGACATATCGTTGGCCGTTTCGCGCTCAGTGGCGGTAATCTTGATCTTTGGTTTTCCAGTCTCGTCAACAACCTCGTGCAAGGCAATCGACCAGCTAACATGTTCCTTAGTCTTATGACGATCATCGAGTATACAATAAACCCGCTTCTCAGTCCGCACCAGCCACGTTTGCTGGATGCTGTTCTGAAAAAACAACAACGCCCCTGCGCTTTCCGGATCAGTTCCGTCAAGGGTATAATTCTTCGAGCCTTTGATAGACGCCTTTATCTCCGGCACCGTCAGAAACTGGCGCAAAGTTTCGCTCGCCTTTTGCGGCGGATTGGGTTGGACCAAAATTTCGGAGAGCAAAATTGCCATCAAGCTGTTCCTGTGAAGTCATCAATAGTCAACCACTACATAGCGCGTTCAAGG
>JANMQE010000432.1:0-7312 GCA_031370195.1 Phyllobacteriaceae bacterium | reverse complement strand
GGCTCCAAATCCTATAGATGACGAGCTTGGACGCCAGATCGCCGCCGGGGTATGATATGAGCGACAGCGCGCCCCAGACAAACCCGAGCATCGTCGAATTGAGCGCGACTTTCTTGAGTGTCGCTCTTGAAACCCTGCCATGGAACGGGTGCGAGCGCGAGCGTCGCCATGAGTAGATGCCTGCAAACGCCAGTGCGAAGATGATCGCGGCCCAGATATAGGTGACAAGCGCAAACGGCTTGGTGGAAAAGGCCACACAGACGATCGACGCAATGATAACATTGGCTGCCATCATCAGCGGCGTCACGCCGATCACTGCTTTCAACTGATGGGCACGGAACTCGCCTGCATCCTTGGCCTCGCTACCGATTTCCAGCGATAGCCGTTGTTTCAAAAAGGAAAAATATGCGCTCATGACGTCCCCACGTTCCGGTCGCGTCCGGGGCCCCTCCCGAAAACTGGCACCAATTTACCCGTCAAACGCTAACCAGAAGTAATGCTATGGTTGCAATCTGAGGCACATGGTTATCGGATCGTTACTAAATTTCGCCGCAACCCCTTCCCCTGCGAAAACCGGCACGATAATGTTTCGCCATGGCTCAAGACACAGCACAAATGCCGCCGCACTGGCAGAAAACCCCGTCCGGAAAACTCCGCGCCCGCGGGCTTGGACTTGCCCTTCCGGGCACGCCCGGTCCATGCAATGCCATCACCGATGTCGAAGGCGTTGCTGTTGGCTATTCGACCATTGTCGAAGGAAATGGTCCGCTGATTGTCGGCAAAGGACCGGTGCGCACCGGCGTCACCGCCATACTGCCCCGCCCGAAATCCGTGAGCCCTGCGCCGTGCTTTGCGGGCGTTTCGGTGCTCAATGGCAATGGCGAGATGACGGGCGTGTTGTGGATTGAAGAGAATGGCGAGTTGCAGACGCCGATCACCATCACCAACACCCATTCTTGTGGTCTTGCCCGCGATGCGACGATCAAATGGATGGTTCAAAACGGCGTTGGCCAAAACCAGGATTGGGGTCTGCCGGTCGCCGCCGAAACCTATGATGGCGAGCTGAATGACATGAACGGTTTCCACGTCAACGACCATCACGTCTTCGCTGCACTCGACAGCGCCGCCTCCGGTCCCATCGAATTGGGCAGTGTCGGCGGTGGCACGGGGATGATTTGCTATGACTACAAAGGCGGCTCCGGCAGCGCCTCAAGGCTGGTCGAAATCCGCTCGAATGCCACACCGAATGCGCGCCAAATCTGCACGGTTGGCGTCTTCGTCCAAGCCAATTTCGGCCTGCGGGAAGAGCTGACCATTCTCGGCAAAAGCATCGGCCGCGACAATCTGCAAGGCCGCCTACGCAACAAACCGGTCGGCTCAATCATCGTCATCATCGCCACCGACGCACCCCTGATGCCGCACCAGCTGAAACGCCTCGCCCGCCGCGTGCCACTCGGCCTCGCCCGGACCGGCACCGTCGGCCACCACGGTTCAGGAGACCTTTTCCTCGCCTTCTCCACCGCCAACGAAACCGCCCTCTCCGGCAAATCCACAAAACTCGACATCCTCCCGGCGGATGCAATTGATCCGCTGTTCACAGCGGTCGTTGAGGCAACGGAAGAGGCGGTGATTGATGCAATGGTGGCCAATGAGACGATGGTCGGCCGGGATGGGAATGTGTGTTTGGGATTCAATACCATCCAGACTTGATAAGTGTCAGGCGAGACATCCCCTTCAACACTCGCCCCCGCCTACCACCTCAAACCCCGAAGCCTCCGCAACACAACCGTTTGTGAACGTCCGGAACACTCCGCCCTGCCTCGCACATACTGGCGCAAATATTGTTGGGCAGACTGTGGCGTCGTCTGGCAACGGCTCAGGCCTTGGCGGGCGCGGGGAACGGCGGCACTCTCCGTCATAGAGGATGCGGAAACCGCGCGTTTCGGCGATGCAGTCGTTGGAGAAGGTCTGCCGCTCGCCGAAACGTTCGGCGCAGACAGGGGCGTAAATGCGCGGGCAGATGTCGGGTCGCGGCGGGCGCGGGCGTGGCGGCGGGTTGCCTTCATCAACTGTGACCGTGCAGGCGGTGAGGCCGATGGCCAACAGTCCGATAGCGCCAAGGATGAACTTGCCGGTTTTCATGGGAGACTCCCGTTCCGCCCCTGCCCGTATGCATTGAACATAGCCGGATCATCACAATGCGCAAGTGATGGCGTCAAGCGCCAGTGCTTTCGCGTGTCCGGCGAAATCTGGTGCTCATCCGGCGAATGCCTTAACGGTCATACCATTTGCGCGGCTTCTGGACATTGGGCTGTGACGGATCGACAATTTCGCTGCAAACGCTGTCATAGAGCAGACGGAAGCCGCTCGCTTTGCCTTCGCACACGTTGGAGAACGTCCGCCGCACACCATCGCGTTCGCCGCAGACCGGGCGGTATTCGTCAGAGCAGACTTCCGGCCTTGGCGGCCTTGGCGGGCGCGGCTCGGTGCGGCATTGGCCGTCATAAACCACGCGGTAGCCACGCGTTTCAGCAATGCAATCATTGGAGAATGTCTCAATGGTGCCTCCACGCGTCGCGCAGACCGGAGCATAGATGCGCGGGCAAGCCTGCGGGCGCGGCGGACGTGGTGAAATGCGGCACTGACCGCCGTAAAGCACAAGGTAGCCGCGCGTTTCCGCAACGCAATCATTGGAGAATGTCTCGCGATTGCCATAACGCTCGGCGCAGACCGGATCATAAACACGCGGACAATATTGCTGTGGTCGCGGACCCGGATCGTAATCGTAATCATCCTCAGCGGTCACGGTGCAGGCGCTGAGACCCATGATCAAAAGCCCGATAAGGCCCATAATGATATTGCCGGTCTTCATGTCAGACTCCCGTTCCGCATCTGCGCGCAAACGTTGAGAATACGCACAAATGGGGCTGGAGCAAGGTGCGGAACGTTTCCGCACTCCTCTCCACATTATCGCAACAAGTTCAAAGAGCCGCGCAGATATGCGTCACGCCGGCACGCGCACCGTTGCCCTCAACCCGCCAAGCGGACTGTCCGTCAGGTTGATCGATCCGCCATGCGAGCGGGCGATGTCGCGGGCGATGGACAGGCCAAGGCCGGTGCCGCTTTCATCAAGGTTTCGCGCCTCGTCGAGCCTGACGAAGGGGCGGAACACATCTTCGCGGTGCTCAGGCGCAATGCCGGGACCATCGTCATCAACAATCAATGTCAACCAGCCATCCTGGTGGGTGGTGGTGATGGACACAGAGTCAGCATAGCGGAATGCGTTGGACACCAGATTGTTTACGAGGCGCGTGAACGCGTTTGTGCGAACATAAATGTCCGGCTTGCCGGCGATGGAATAATCCAGTTCACGGCCGCGCAACTTGGCCTCTTCGGCAAACTTTTCAAACAGCACTTCAAGATCAAGCACGCCGGTCTCTTCTTGCCCTTCGCCCCGCGCGAAGGCGATGTAGCCTTCCAGCATCGACTGCATGTCCAAAACGTCAGCTTCAAGCGCGGTCGTGTCGATCTTGGCCGGAACCAGCGCCAGCTGCAGCTTGAACCGCGTCAGAATCGTGCGCAGATCATGGCTGACGCCCGTCAGCATGGCCGTGCGCTGGTCCATCTGCCGTTCGATGCGCTCGCGCATCTGGATGAAAGCCAATCCGGCGCGCCGGACTTCCTCCGCACCGCGCGGGTGGAAATCGCGCGGCATCGGCCGCCCTTTGCCAAAGCTTTCAGCCGCTTCCGCCAGCCTCTGGATCGGCCTGATCTGGTTGCGCAGGAATAGAATGGCAATGGCAAGCAGCACCAGCGATGTGCCGACCATCCACAAAAGGAAGATATGCGTGTTCGACGCATAGGCCTGACTGCGCTTGGCAAAGATGCGCAGCACGTTTGATGTGAGTTGAACGCGGATTTCGACAAGATCGGAATTGCCGACCGTATCAATCCAGAATGGACGCTTGATCTGGCTCGACAGCTCCGCAGTCAAAATATTGTCAAGAATGGAGAAGAACGGCTTTTCGCCCGGCGGAGGCAAAGGTTCAAGCGGCAGGAAGGTGATGTTGAGATCAAGATTGTCACCGGCGATCTTGGTGATGGTCTCAAGGTTCGCATCTTGCGGATAGGATTCAGCGACACTGATGATGGCCGCGACATCGCGCGAAACCGCGGTGGACAGGCGCTGTGTCACGGTTTGAAAGTGACGCTCCATGAAGACGAACGCGACGACTGATTGAAGCAGCACCATCGGTGCGATGATGATGATCAGCGAGCGCGCATAAAGCCGCTTGGGCATGCGTCGCGAAATCCAGCCGGAGACGAGCGTCAGCGGCGACGGTCGGTCTGAATACAGCCGCGCCGCCTTCTGGAGACGTCGCAGTTTCCTGGACCTGTCACGCTCGGAGATCGCCATCAGCCGCCCGGTACTCCCGCGCCCGTCAGGCTGACTGGCGCTCTATGCTCAAACGATATCCCACGCCGCGCACAGTCTGCAAGAACAACGGGTTTGCCGGGTCCTTTTCGATTTTGCGGCGAAGGCGGTTGATTTGCACATCAATTGTCCGCTCTCCCACCGTCGATTCTTCACCTACCAGCTCATGACGCGGCACGGTCTCACCTGCCCGTTCGCCAAACAGCGCCATGATGTCCTGCTCGCGGTCTGTCAGACGGATGACCTCCGTCCCGCGCTTGAGTTCGCGGCGGGCAATATGGAAGGTGAACGGCCCGAATATCACCTGCTCTTGGCGCACATCCGGCGCACCGCCGCCGCGCTTGAGGATATTGTTGATGCGCAGCACAAGTTCGCGCGGGTCAAATGGCTTGGCAATATAGTCATCCGCGCCCGCCTCCAGCCCCTGTATGCGCCGGTCCGTTTCACTGAGCGCCGTCAGCATCAAAATGGGCACATCATGGGTTTTTCTGAGCGACATCGTAAGATCAACACCGGTTTCGCCGGGCATCATGACATCAAGGATGAGCATGTCGAATTCGAGATTTTCCAGTTTGCGACGCGCATCAGCCGCGTTTGCAGCCACGGTCACCCGAAACCCGCGCTCAAACAGAAACTGCGACAGCAATGACCGGATGCGGGTGTCATCGTCCACAACAAGCAAATGCGGCGCGTTGTCTTCTAGATTGTCTGGCGGTAGTGCAATCTTTTGCATGGGTTCTCCTCGAACGAACCAGTTTGTCGGGTCAATTTCAACCGGCTGCCCTTAGCCGACCATTGCCTTCAAAAACCGTTCGACTTGTTCGCGTGCCCCCGCACCCGATTGGTCAAGCGACATGCCGATGCGGCGAGATTGCGGCAAAGCGAGCTTCAACGCAAGGTTTCTACCTTTTTGCGTTGGATAAAGTTCGCGCTGCCGCTTGTCCATCGGGCCGGCGACTTGCGAGATATGTTCGGAATCAATCAACTGCTTGAGCACTCTGGCCAGACTTTGCTTGGTGATCTTGAGGATATCCAGAAGCTCGGCAACGGTAAGCCCCGGTTGACGATTGACAAAATGCAGCACCCGGTGATGGGCGCGTCCAAAGCCATATGTTTCCAGAATGGCGTCAGCATCGGAGGTGAAATCGCGATAGGCAAAAAAGAATGCCTCGATCAATGCAAAGTCGATGCCTTGGTCCTGCGTGAGCGGTTCGCGGACGATCTCGGTCTTCAATGTTTTGCCCACCATATTGCAAGCCAAATTATGTCAGCACTATTGACATAATTTTTCTGTCTGCGTAACATTTCATCTGTTGTTGGCCACATTTTGTGCAGAACGTAAAGTGTTTCGGTTGATCGAGACAGAGAGCGTTTGCCACAACGCTCTGGATGACGAGGTCCGCAAGCGGCCGGTTAGACCGCTTGGGTAGATGCAAAAAACGGGAGAGAAAAATGGCGGGAGTTCCTTTTGACCAATTGCAGGGCGTGATCTGGGTCAACGGCTCGCTTGTGGATTGGCAGGATGCCAAAATCCACATTCTCTCACACGGTCTGCACTATGGCGGTTCGGTCTTTGAAGGCGAGCGGGCCTATGGCGGCAAGATATTCAAATCGCGCCAACACTCCGAGCGGTTCCTGAAGTCTGCCGAGCTTCTGGATTTTGAAATCCCCTACACGGTTGATCAACTGATCGAGGCGAAGCAGCTTGTTGTCGACAAGAACGGCTTCAAGAACTGCTATGTCCGCCCGGTCGCATGGCGCGGCAGTGAAATGATGGCTGTTGCAGCGCAGATGGCGAAAATCCATACTGCAATTGCTGTTTGGGATTGGCCGTCGATGTTCGACATCAACACGAAGATGAAAGGCATCCGGCTCGACATCGCCGACTACCGCCGCCCAGACCCGATGACGTCGCCATGCCATTCCAAAGCAGCCGGTCTCTACATGATCTGCACAATCTCCAAGCACCGCGCCGAGCGCAAAGGCTATGCCGACGCGTTGATGCTGGACTGGCAAGGACGCGTGGCCGAATGCACGGGTGCCAACGTCTTCTTCGCCAAGGATGGCGAGCTGCACACACCGATCGCCGACTGTTTCCTCAATGGAATCACCCGCCAGACCGTCATTGAACTCGCCAAAATGCGCGGCATCAACGTCGTCGAACGGCGGATCATGCCGGATGAATTGGCCTCGTTTAGCGAGTGCTTCATCTGCGGCACCGGGGCGGAAGTCACGCCGGTTTCGGAAATCGGACCTTACACATTTGTGCCGGGCGCAATTTCGCGGGTACTGATTGAAGATTATTCCGCTGAAGTGAACGCGTAAGCGGAAATTGACGATACCCTTGCGGCGTTAACCATGAGACGCTAATTCACGTTTCCAGCGTTAGATTATGGTGAACAAACCGTTAATGGGTTTGACTTTAGTCCTATATGGCGTTTCACTCCGCGCGCGGCGAACACGTCGCGACGGGGTAAAAACGGGATTAGAAATATGGAAACCATTCTTCCGCTCATCATTCAGGCACTTTCCGGCGCTGCTGGTGGCGGCATTGTCGGCAACCTGGTCAAGACAGCTGGTATGGCTCTCCTGCCGAAGCTGCTTGCCGGTGCAGTCGGCGGCATTGGCGGCAATGCTGCAATCGGTGGCCTTCTTGCCAGCGCGCTTGGCTCAGCCGGTGGCCTTGACCTCATGGGCATCATCAGCCAGGTGATCTCAGGCGGCCTCGGCGGCGGTGTCTTAACGGCGCTTGCTGGCGTTATCATGGGCGCGATGAAGAAGTAATTCTTCAACGGTGTTTCAATGAGACGGGCGGCGCAAGCTGCCCGTTTTCGTTTATGTGAGCGCAATCGTTTTGAACAAGAGGCACATCAATCA
>JANMQE010000413.1:0-5992 GCA_031370195.1 Phyllobacteriaceae bacterium | reverse complement strand
TTCTCGAATGCGGCAATTTGAGAGGCATGGCCCGCAAGTTCCAAGAGGCTGGGCGGTTCGACCCGGTCCACCTTGTTCAGCACCAGCACATTGCGGGCTTTTGAGTCCTTCAAACTGTCGAGGATCGTTGCCGCATCTCCTGCAAAGCCACGCTCGGCATCAACGATAAACAGTACAATGTCTGCATCCTTCGCGCCGGACCATGCTGACGAGATCATGGCACGGTCGAGGCGGCGGCGCGGCTTGAATATGCCGGGCGTGTCAACCAACACGATCTGGGCATCGCCTTCGCTGACAATGCCTCGGATCAGCGCACGCGTGGTCTGCACCTTGTGCGACACGATGGAAACTTTGGTCCCGACCAGCTGGTTCACCAGCGTCGATTTGCCGGCATTGGTCGCGCCAAGCATGGCGACAAAGCCGGATCGAGTTGGCGTGTCAGTCATTTTGAAAACCCTTCATCAGCCCAGACGCCGCGTTTGATCAGAAAGCGGGTCGCCGCATCTTGTTCGGCATGACGCTTGGAGCGGCCCTCGCCGTTTTCATCCGGATAGGTGCCTGACGTCAAACTTACCACAAAATGCGGTTCATGATCAGGGCCCTCCCGGCTGATGATTGTGTAGACGGGAGCGCTCGCGCCATCACGGTGCGCCCATTCCTGCATTTCGGTTTTCGGGTCGCGACGCGGCGCATTTGGCCCGGACACGCGCAAGGCCCAGTGGCGTTTGATAAACGTGCGTGCTGCCTCCACACCGCCATCGAGGTAAAGTGACGCTATCAACGCCTCAACGACATCGGCGCGGACATTGATGTGGCGTTTGTCGCCCGGATTACCGAGATCAGAACCAGCACGAATAACGCGAGGAAGTTCGATCAGGGTCGCAATTTCCGAGCAGGTCTTGGCATCGACAAGCTGGTTGAAACGCAGCGACAGTTCGCCCTCATCGGCCTCCGGATAGTCGGCGAAGAGAAGTTCCGCCACCACCAGCCCAAGCACGCGATCGCCAAGAAATTCCAAACGCTCATAATTCGCCTTCGACTGCGCGCGCGCGCTGGAATGAGTCAATGCGCGGTCTAGCCGTTCAACTTCTTTGAAACTGTGTCCGGTTTGCTCAAGCGCCCACGCGGCGATATTTTTCAGGCGCTCACCAGCCATCAATCGACCCAGTTGAAAAACCTGCCAAAGCGCAGGTTCGTCGGCCATGTCCACAGTTCAAGCGCGCTATGTCCACCGCCAATGGAGAAGAAAATGATGTTGGCGCGACCGACAAGGTTTTCAAAGGGAACCATTCCGACATCAAACCGGCTGTCGTTTGAATTGTCGCGGTTGTCGCCCATCATGAAATAGTGGCCGTCCGGCACAACGAACTCTCGCGTGTTGTCTGCCAACGTGTTCGGGTCAATGTCGAGCGTGTCAAAGCTGACACCATTCGGCAACGTCTCTTGATAGACATCGACGGGTCGCTGCAACTCTGTCACGTCAACGTTCTCGATAACGCCAGTCTTCTCGCGCTTTACACCTGTACTATTGATGGTCAGGACGCCGCCAACCATCTGGATTTTGTCGCCGGGCAAACCGATGACCCGCTTGATGTAATCAATGCCGGGATTCTTCGGAAACTTGAATACCACGACATCGCCGCGCTGCGGTTCTGCTGACCAGACACGGCCTGAAAACAGGTTCGGCGAGAACGGAAAAGAATGCTTGGAATAGCCATAGGCGTATTTCGATACAAAAAGATAATCGCCTTCCAGCAGAGTGGGGCGCATTGAACCCGATGGTATATTGAACGGTTGGAACAGGAAGCTGCGGATCAACAGCGCAAGAAACAAGGCCTGCAGGATAACGCTTATTGTCTCGCCAATGCCGCCGGAGCTTTTGGTCTTCTGTGTTTCAGCCACGCTCATATTTTCCTCTTTCAGGTCAAATGCGTCTTAATTGATTGCCCTCGCCGGAGCAACCATCCCCAAATCACGGCAGATCATGTCGATTGCGTGACGGGGACCGCTTCAATGATGACGAAAGCCTGCGCCAGCGGGTAATCATCAGTGATCGTCAAATGCACCACCGGATCATGGCCTTGCGGCATCAATGCGTGGAGGCGCGTGCCTGCGCCTCCTGTCAGCTTCATGGTTGGTTTGCCGCTCGGAAGGTTGACGACGCCCATGTCCTTCCAGAACACACCATGCGATATGCCTGTGCCCAGCGCCTTTGAGCAGGCTTCCTTCGCTGCGAATCGTTTGGCGTAGGACGCCGCGCGCTGGTGGCGGGCGTCGGATTTGCGCTGTTCAACATCGGTGAACAGGCGCTGCGTAAAGCGGTCGCCGTAGCGTTCCAGTGATTTTTCGATCCGGCGGATATCGATCAAATCGCTGCCAAGGCCGATAATCATGAGAGCAGCGCTTTCCGGGCCTCGGATCGCTGATGTCTGCGCGCAGCCAAGGCAGACGCTGATTTCAAAACGAGAAAGTACGCAATCACTGCAAAAACCGCACCGAGCAGCACAGACCCTGCGAGCAAAGGTTTGAGCACTGGCTGCCACATGGAACCGAAATCCAGATGCATCAGCTTGGCACCTATGACATGCAGCGGCACATGCAATTCGCTCGCACCGCCGAACAACGTTGTCCCGATCTTGTACTCACCGGCGACCATGAACGGGATTGTGAGCGGATTGGCAGCGGTTGTGACCAGCGCAGCAGCGAGCAAGTTGCCGCCCAGACCCCACGCCAGAACAAGCGCCAGAATGATGTGCAGGCCAAGCGCTGGCGAAAACGCTGCAAATATGCCCGCTGCAAAGCCGGCGGCCAGCGCATTGGGTGTCGCGCGAATGCGCAGGATGCGCTTGCCGTAATATTGCAGCGACCGCGAATAGGACTTCTGCGGCCAGAATAGCCGTTGCAGGCTTTGCAGCCATCCCTTCTGTTGCCGTGATTTCATGATCATTTCAGGTAAACCGAATGCCTTTTGCCCGCCAAGTCTCACAAAGCCCGGAGACCTCCTCCAAGATAGACATGTCTGGCACAGATTTGTAGCGCGGATGTGTCATATATTGCGACTGCCTGGCTTGATAGCCGGTATTGCCGCCAATTCCGGTGGCAACTGGTCCGCCGGATAGGCGGGAACCGCATATTCCGCAAGCGCAATCAGCGGCGCGCCTACGTCAGCCTTGCCAGCTGAGCGGTCGATGATGCAGGCCGCAGCAACGACTTCCGCGCCAAGTTTGGTCAGGCAATCGATTGTTTCACGGATCGAAAGCCCCGTCGTCACGATGTCTTCGACGATGACAACGCGCGCGCCCTTTTCAATCTCGAACCGCCGCAGCCGGAATTCGCCATTCTCGCGCTCGACCCAAATCGCCGGAACACCAAGATGGCGAGACGTTTCGTAAGCCGGGATCAGCCCGCCGATTGCCGGGCCAACGACATAGTCAATTTTGCCCGGGACCTTTTCGCGGATCAATTCCGCCAGCGCCTTGCACAGTCTCTCTGTCTTGTCCGCATGCATGAACACGCGCGCCTTCTGCAAAAACACCGGCGAGCGCAGGCCGGAAGTCAATATGAAATGCCCATGCAGGATCGCCCCTGCCGAGCGGAAAATTTCGAGCACTTCATCGACGGTCATTTTCGGACTCCTTTTGCCGTACCACCTGAGCCAAAACCCGGTGCGGCGAGTGAATTTTGGTGATTTTCGAGAAGCGAAGCGGAGCGTACTTTGAGTATTTGAGCACCGGAAGCGAACAAAGTCGCCACGTGGGCCACCGCAGCGGCGTTTTCGCTGAGGTGGTCAGCCGTAAACACGTCTCGCCGCGGATACACAAGATTTTTCCTTCAGTTGCGAGATCAGCCTGTTGAGATGCTTCAAATCCCAGACCTCGAGTTCAAACATCATCTCGGTGAAGTCCGGCGCGGTGTTGGACATTTCCAGCTTGTGAATATTGGCTTCGTTCAGTGCAATTGTCTGGGCGATGTCGGCCAGCGATCCCGGCTCATTGAGCGCGGAGATCGACACGCGGGCGGGAAAGCGCTCTTTCATGCCCTCTTCAATGTCCCAACGCACGTCAATCCAGCGGTCCGGCTGGTCGTCAAATGTCGTTAACGCGGAAGATTGGATTGGGTAGATGGTGATGCCCTGCCCCGGAGTGATGATGCCGACGATGCGGTCACCCGGCACTGCACCATCCTGCGAGAAAGTCACGGGCAGTTCGTTCCCCGCGCCTCGTACCGGAACAGCGGATTTTGCGTTTGGCTCCGGCAATTTTCGCGCCTCGCTGGCACGGCCCGGCAGCTTGAACAGCATGCCCGCCGCGTTGCGCAGGCTCAGCCACCCTTCTTCCTTGGGGGGCGGCGCAGACTGCACCGCGCTGCGCTCTTCCTTATAATCAGGGAACACGGCGCGCAGCACATCCGAGGATGCCAACTCGCCGCGGCCGACAGCGGCAAGCACGTCGTCCGGTTCCTTCCGCGCCAGCCGGTGCAGAACCGGTTTGAGCAATTCACGGCTGAATGGTTTTCCCGTACGGGCGAACGCGCGCTCCAGAATGCGCACGCCAAGGCCGGAATACTGTTTGCGGATGGCCGAGCGCGTGGCACGACGGATCGCCGAGCGCGCCTTGCCTGTGACGACGATGGCCTCCCATGCGGCGGGCGGCACCTGCGCCGTCGAAGTGACAATATCGACCTCATCGCCATTCTTCAATTCGGTCATCAGCGGCATCATGCGGCCGTTGATTTTAACGCCAACACACGTGTCGCCGATGTCGGTGTGCACTGCATAGGCAAAATCAATCGGCGTCGCCCCGCGCGGCAAAGCAATCAGGCGGCCCTTGGGCGTGAAGCAGAACACCTGATCCTGAAACAGCTCAAGCTTGGTGTGCTCCAGGAACTCCTCGGCGCTATCGCCATCTGACAGCTGTTCAATGGTCTGGCGCAGCCAGGCATATGCGCGGCTGTCCTTGGTCATCTTCTGTGCCTCCGGGTCCGGCTTGCCGCGCTTGTCCTTGTAGATCGAGTGTGCCGCCACGCCGTACTCGGCAATGTCATCCATCGCGTGCGTGCGGATTTGCAGCTCAACGCGCTGGCGCGACGGGCCGACAATTGTGGTGTGGATTGAGCGGTAGTCGTTTTGCTTGGGTGTCGAGATATAGTCCTTGAACCTGCCCGGAACAGTCTGCCACGTCGTGTGGATCGCGCCCAGGGCCCGGTAGCAATCCTCAAGGCTGTCGACGCGGACACGGAAACCGAAAATGTCTGACAGCTGCTCAAACGACAGGCCCTTGGATTCCATTTTGCGGAACACCGACCAGGACTTTTTCTGGCGGCTTTTTACTTCAGATTTTATGTGATTCTTTTCAAACAGTTGCGACAGGTCTTTCTCGATGCGCGCGAGCAAGCCGGCGTTACGGTGGGCAAGGTCCGCCAATCGCTCGGTGACGGTCTTCCAGGCATCGGGATTGATCTGGCGGAAGGCGAGTTCTTCAAGCTCCTCGCGCATGTCCTGCATGCCCATGCGCCCGGCGAGCGGGGCGTAAATGTCCATCGTTTCTTCGGCGATGCGCAGACGCTTGTCTTCCGGCACATGGTCAAGCGTGCGCATGTTGTGGAGCCTGTCAGCGAGCTTGACCAGCAGCACACGCACATCATCGGCAACGGCCAGCAGCAGCTTGCGCAGATTCTCCGCTTGGGCAGCCTTTTTCGATACGAGATCAAGCTTCTTCAGCTTCGTCAGGCCCTCTACCAGCGCGCCGATGTCAGGGCCGAAAATCTGGTCAATCTCGGCGCGGGTGGCGCTGGTGTCCTCGATTGTGTCGTGCAGGAGCGCGGCGACGACAGTCGATTCGTCGAGGTGCATGTCTGTCAGAATGGCGGCGACTTCGAGAGGGTGGGAAAAGTAGGGATCGCCGGATGCGCGCTTCTGGTGGCCATGCTTTTGCATGGCATAAACGTAGGCCTTGTTCAGCAAGCCCTCATTGGCGTCCGGCTTGTAGCGCTG
>JANMQE010000395.1:0-1934 GCA_031370195.1 Phyllobacteriaceae bacterium | reverse complement strand
CGCCAACGGTCTGTTCTTCTTCATCGTCGGCGTCGAGCTCGCCCCGCTGTCCGGCGGCGAAATTTCGCTGTCATGGCCGCTGCTCGGAGCCCTGCCGGACCGGATTTGGGGCACCATGTCCAATGACACGCTGCTCGCCATCCCGTTCTTCACCTTCATGGGCCTCATTCTCGAACGCTCCGGCATGGCCGAAGACCTGCTCGACACCATCGGCCAGCTGTTCGGCCCCATTCGCGGCGGCCTCGCCTATGCCGTCATTCTGGTCGGTGCATTGCTCGCCGCCACCACCGGTGTTGTCGCCGCCTCCGTCATTTCCATGGGTCTCATCTCGCTGCCGATCATGCTGCGCTACGGTTATGACCGCCGCCTCGCCTCCGGCGTCATTGCAGCTTCCGGCACGCTGGCACAAATCATCCCGCCCTCGCTCGTGCTCATCGTTCTTGCCGATCAGCTCGGCCGCTCGGTTGGCGACATGTATGCCGGCGCGCTGGTTCCCGGTCTCGTCCTCACCGGCCTCTATCTTGCCTATGTGCTGTTGATGACCATCCTCTATCCCAAATCCGCGCCAGCCCTGCCGCTGGAAGCCCGCACTTTGGGATCAGGCATTACATCTCTGTTCGTCATGATCGTCGGCGTCATTGCGCTGTCCTGGCTGTTCAAGGAATATTTCCGCCCCGCCCACGGCGACAATGCGGGCATTCTCGCAACGTCCGCCGCCACCTTGATTGTCTACGCCATGGCCGTTCTGGACAAATCGCTCAATCTCAATCTCCTCTCGCGCCTGACGCAGCAGGTCATCATCGTCCTCATCCCGCCGCTGGCGCTGATTTTCCTTGTCCTCGGCACCATCTTTCTCGGCATTGCCACCCCGACCGAAGGCGGTGCCATGGGCGCGGTTGGCGCGTTGATTTTGGCACTTGGCAAACGTCGCCTCTCCTTCGACCTCCTCAAGCAGGCGCTCGCCTCAACCACGCGCCTGTCGGCATTCGTGCTGTTCATCCTTATCGGCGCCCGCGTCTTTTCGCTCACCTTCTACGGCGTCAACGGCCATCTCTGGGTCGAGCATCTGCTGACAGGCCTGCCCGGCGGTCAGCTCGGCTTCCTCATCATCGTCAATCTGCTGGTCTTCGTGCTGGCCTTCTTCCTCGACTTTTTCGAACTGGCCTTCATCGTCGTACCACTCTTGGCCCCGGTCGCCGAAAAACTCGGCATCGACTTGATCTGGTTCGGCGTCCTTCTCGGCATCAACATGCAGACAAGTTTCATGCACCCGCCGTTTGGTTTTGCCCTGTTCTACCTCCGCTCCGTCGCTGCCCGCGTTCCGTATCTCGATAAAGTCACCGGCAAGCACACCGAGCCCGTCACCACCGCGCAAATCTACTGGGGTGCCGTGCCGTTTGTGATCATTCAGGTGCTGATGGTCGGCCTGGCGTTGGCGTTCCCGCAAATGATCATGCGCTACAAGGGTGAGCCCTCCACCGCGCCCGCAATCGAACTGAAAGCCCCATCCGGCGGCGGCCTGCAAGCCCCCGCCCAGCCGGGCCTTGGCCTGCTTGGCGGAGCACCAGCGTTACCTGGCCAGAAGGCCCCGGCAATACCAGGCCAAGCCCCCGCCCCCGCAGCCCCCGGGGCAATAGACCTCAGCCAACCCCCAAAGATCAACTGAGGGAAAAGGGTTGCGATCTCCCCACTCGTGGGGGGCCGAAGGCGGGCGAGACCCGTGGCTCGCCCCGGTCAGTCCGACAGGACAGAGGGGGGCGCGTCGCAAAAAGGCTTCAGGAAGAGTCAAAAAACACACAATCCAAAACTGCATTTGACAAATGGTATATTATATGTTCATGTTTCGTTCAACAACGGAGACAACGAAACCTTGGACTGGCCGCTCGCAATCACCCGCAACACCGAAGCACTCCGCAAGATCATCGCGGTGATGT
>JANMQE010000386.1:0-2387 GCA_031370195.1 Phyllobacteriaceae bacterium | reverse complement strand
CGACGGCAACCTCTACTTCGTTGGTTGGGTCTCGGGCACCTTGTCCAGATGGGACGGCGGACATGTCGTCGTCCTGAACAAGACCGAGGGTTGCGGGCATAACGGGCTGGCGCTCACGCGGCACAAAACGTTCCTGCTCGCCTGCACCGACGAGCACGGCGCCATCCTCGAACTCGATATGAACGGCAAGCAGCTGCGCCGCTGGGATGCCGACAACAAAGGCCGGCCGATGGAAGGCGGCATCAACGATATCGTGGTGACGGCCCATGACGGCGCCTATGCCACGGTGTTCGGCAACTGGCCGGGCGCCGGCACCCCGACCGAGATCATGGGCAAAATCCTGTATCTGGCGCCGGGCAGCAATAGGTGGGTCGAGGTCGCGCGCGATCTCAACTTCGCCAACGGCATCGGCGTCTCGCCGGATCAGAAGACGCTCTATGTCAGCGAGACGGTCGGAAACTGCATCCTGAAATTTAGCGTGAATAGCGACGGCAGCCTGAGCCACCGCGCAAACTTCGCGCTGCTCAACCTCCTGGTGCCGAACCGCATCCAATCCTGGTCGCTCGGCCCCGACAGCATGAAGATCGACGCCAAGGGCAACATCTATGTCGCGCAGTGGTCGGGCGGAAAGATTCTGAAACTGTCTCCCGAGGGCAAGCTACTGCACCAGTTCGATATCGCCACGGGCGACGGCACGACGAACGTCGCCTTCGGCCCGGGGGCAAAGGACCTGTACGTGACGGTGGTCAAGGACCACAACGATCCGCAAGCGCGGGGCAGCGTGGTGAGAATTCCGAACGTGCCGTAGTGGTCGGCCAATCTTCATCCAGATATTGCTGTCGGGGGACCATCACATGACACTTGCCGATCTCGCTGCGATTGGCAGCTTCATCAGCGGTGTGGCGGTTGTCGTCACTCTAATTTTTTTGCTGTTGCAGATGCGGCAGAACACCCAGGCCGTCAGAGCCGCGGCATCTCAGGCCCATGCCGCGAACTTCCAGCAGTTGCTGAATCCGATGATCGAGCACGCCGACGTTGCCCGGCTGTTTCGCATCGGAATGGGCGGCGTCGAACCGCTTACCGATGACGAAAGAACCCGGTTTCTCCTCATCTGCAGCGGAATCTTCCGCTTCTATGAGGCAGCACGGCTGCAATGGCGCCACGGTCAGCTCGATGACGAACACTGGGGTTCGGTCGACACGCAACTTCGGGAAATCATCGGGTATTCGGGTATTCAGACTTTCTGGAGCCTGCGGCGCCAATGGCACTCGCCGGAATTCCGCGGCTGGGTGGAGACTCTACCAAGAGACAAGCACGCGCGCGGCTTGTATGACGTACCCGCCGCCACGCCCGCAACCTGATCGGGGAATCAATGTCGATTTCAGATGCTTTCAGTATGGTCAGCAGTTCGGCGGTGGTCATCACGCTGATCTTTCTTTTCCTGCAGATGCGGCAGACGAACAAAAATCAGCAAGCGATCTTGCAACAGGGGAGAAGTGCGAGAATGAGCGGCGCGCTCGCGCTGCGCACCGAACCGTTCCTGGCCGAAGCCTGGAGTCGCGCGCAAAAGGGCGACATGACGCTGGACGGACCACAGATCGAGGCACTGACTGCCTGGTTCACGGCGGCCTTCTACAGCGTGGAAGACTCGTTCCTGCAACACAAGGCTGGACTTCTTCAGCCGGAGGCATGGCAATCTGAAGTCACCTGGCTCAGCATGTTCCTCACCATGCCTTACGCGCGGGTCGCATGGACCATGAACCGGCCTCCCATGGCCAAGGATTTCGTTGCCTATGTCGATGGGCTGATGGCCCAGATCAAACCGATCATGCCATTCGATCTTGCTCATTATTGGCACGCGTTGATGGCAACGGAACTGAACAAGGTACAGCCTGGACCGGCGGCCGCACTTTAGATCCCCCGTGCGTGCAGGAGACTTTGCGTTTTGGAGGCATCGTGACACTGCAAGATATCAGTCTGATCGCACAAATCCTCGGCGTGCTGCTGGTTTCGGGCTCGCTGCTGTTCGTCGGCCTGCAGATGCGGCAGACCCACGCGATCGAGCGGGCCAACGCCCAACGCGACCTGCTCAACCAGACGCAGAGCTGGTGGCTGCTCGGCGTAACAGACGAGGCGATGTTCGACACGATCAGCGCAGGCCTCCAGGACTTCAGAGGCCTCAGCCGCTATAAGCAGGCACGGTTCAACGCCTGGGGAATGAGCATACATCACATCGTCGAGGGCGTTTTCTTCCAGAACAAGTCCGGCCTTATCATGCCTACATCGCACGAGGGCTACACGATTGCGATCCTGGCGATCATCAAGACGCCGGGCGGGCGGCAATGGTGGGCTTTGACGAGCTTCAGTCCCGACGCGCGGGCCGTGGC
>JANMQE010000781.1:0-1711 GCA_031370195.1 Phyllobacteriaceae bacterium | reverse complement strand
CAAGTGCCAGCCGGAGAAGTTCGAGCAGCCGATGTAGCGGATCTTTCCCGCCTTGACGAGATCATCAAGCGTCCCCAACGTCTCTTCAACCGGCGTCATCGCGTCAAAGCCGTGCAGCTGAAACAAGTCAATGTAGTCCGTTTGTAGCCGCTTCAGCGCCGCATCGACAGCCTTGATCAGCCAAAAGCGCGACGAGCCGACATCATTGGGGCCTGCGCCAAACGCAAACGTCGCTTTGGTCGAGATCAGCGCCTTGTCGCGACGACCCTTGAGCGCGGCGCCAAGTATCTCCTCGGCCATGCCGCCGGAGTAAACGTCGGCGCTGTCAAACATGGTCAGCCCCGCATCAAGGCAAATGTCGATGAGGCGCGAGGCTTCTTTGACATCCGTCGCGCCCCAAGCCTTGAAAAACGCATTGCCGCCCCCGAAGGTGCCGGTGCCGAGCGTCAGTTCAGGAACCATCAGGCCTGAATGGCCGAGCCGGCGATTGTTCATGTGTTCAACTCCATCTGAAATCAATTTCGGGTATCAGATGCCAGCCTTCAGCATCTCCGCCACTCTTGGCGCAAAATAGGTCAGCACACCGTCGCATCCAGCCCGCTTGAACCCAATCAGGCTCTCCATCATCGCCCGGTCGCCATCAATCCAGCCATTGGCGGCTGCGGCCATGATTGAAGAATACTCGCCGGACACCTGATAGGCAAACGTCGGCACCGAGAACGTGTCCTTGAGGCGGCGGATGATGTCGAGATAGGGCATGCCCGGCTTGACCATGATTATGTCCGCGCCTTCCGCCAGATCCTGCTCCGCCTCGCGCACAGCCTCGTCGCCGTTGGCGGGATCAATGTAATAGGTCTTCTTGTCGCCCTTCAACAGATCCTTGGTGCCGATGGCATCGCGATACGGCCCGTAAAATGCCGACGCAAACTTCGTCGCATAGGACATGATCGCCACATCCTGATACCCCGCAGCATCCAGAGCATCACGAATGGCCCCGATGCGCCCGTCCATCATGTCAGACGGCGCAATGATATCAGCGCCCGCATCGGCCTGCCCGACAGCCGCCCGCGCCAGCATCGCCACCGTCTCGTCATTGACAACAACCCCATCGCGCAAAATGCCGTCATGGCCATGGCTGGTGAACGGATCAAGCGCAACGTCCGTGATAACCCCGATCTCCGGCACAGCCGCCTTTATCGCCCGCGTGGCCCGGTTGATCAAATTGTCAACATCCAGAATGTGCGATCCGCTGACGTCCTTGCGCTCAAACGGAATGTTCGGAAACGTCGCAATCGCCGGAATCCCCAGCCTCGCCGCCCGTTCGGCCTGCCGCACGGCATGGTCCACGCTCATCCGTTGCACACCGGGCATGGCGGCAATGTCTTCAACCCGGTTCTCGCCCTCGATCAAAAACACCGGCCAGATCAGATCATCAACGCTCAAATGGGTCTCGCGCACCAACCGCCGCGACCAGTCCGCCTTGCGCATCCGGCGCAGGCGGCGCGAGCCGGTGATCTCGTCAACAGTGCGGGCAGGGGAGTTTGTCATGAGGCGGCCTTGGTTGCTTGCGATCAACCGTCTATCACGGCACAAACCGCGCCGCAAAGCCGGTGACTTGCCGCATACGGCTTCCCAGCCAACGCCCGTTGGTTCAAACTGGCGCGAATTTGGCGCAGATCAACTCGATTCGCGCGGGGGCCACACCGTCACA
>JANMQE010000327.1:0-4620 GCA_031370195.1 Phyllobacteriaceae bacterium | reverse complement strand
GGCGCATCTCCCGCGCGGGGGATATGCAGCACGACAGAAACGATTTTTCGGGGTTGCCTTTGATGCCGGGCGGGTCGCGTCCGCTGCCGCCTGGCTGCGCACATTCCCTGCGACACGACTCTGCAACATCCATTGACTGCAATGTTCTTCAGGGCTAACATTTGAATCAGCGCCAGAGGCCGCATTGCCGCCTCTCGTGCAAACCTGAAATGCCAGTGCCTTGCCGCTCAACGGATCAATTCAGATCGGGGGGAGATTGCCATGAGCATGAATGAACCGACCATTTCCAACATTCGCAAAGCTGTCGAGGGCCGTGACGCAGCGGGCCTCAAAGCGCTTTATGCCGCAAATGCGGTGATTACCGTGATTGACACGATGAACCCGCCAAGCAAGCCGCGCATCATTGCGGGCGCTGCCGATATCGGGGCCTATCTTGAAGATGTCTGCGGGCGCGACATGACGCACACGCTCGACAGCGGCATTACCGACGGCAAGCATCTGGCCTATGTCGAGGGCTGCCGCTACGCCGACGGAACCCGCGTCACCGCCTCGGCCATGGCTGAACTTGGACCCGGCGGCATTGTCAGGCAAACCATTGTGCAGGCTTGGGACAGCTGAGAGACATTCTGCAACCACGACCGTGGGAGCAAGTACCTAAGGACACGTGCCGAGAAACGCCTTGAGCGCCTCGGTGACACCGGCAGTGAGCGTGAATTTCTCTGCTGTGCCGCCGACGGCTTGCAGCGTGACCTCCTTGCCCGACGTCAGCACGCCAAAGAGGGCGTCGTTGGACCGCAGGGCCGTGAGCAATTCAATGCCGCCGGTCATTTCGACGTCGGACGTCTCAATCGACACGCCCTTGACGCTTGCTGATTGCTTGTCCGCCGAGACGGTGACCGTGATGGCCTCATATTCGCCCTTGCCCATGCCGAACACCCCGCCCAGATGCACATCGACAAAGCCGATGGGGCCGCAGGAGAACTGGAGGATGGTATCACCCTCATTTTCCACAGGTTCGCGCACCTCGATCCAGTTGGCCGAGCTGCTGTTGGCTTCGTACTCGGCGTTTGCAGCGCCGGCGAGCGCGAGGATCGCAAGGATTGAAAGGCCTGTCTGCTTGTAAGACATCTGCTGTTCTCCTGATGTCAGGCCCCACTGTTGGCTGGCATTCAATGCCAATGTTTGCAGTGAATCAAGAGTGGTTTGGTATTCGGGATTGGCTTGGGCGGAAGCCCCCTCTCCGTCGGCTTCGCCGACACCGTGCCGGGGCGAGGTTAAATCAGATCACGTCGGCATACCCAAATGGGGTGATGCGGCAAGTTCGGGTCCATGCTCGAATACTGCCAGCAACTTCCCTGCGCCGCCGCACGTGGAATCGATCCGGTTCGCCGGAGGCGCACGACCACAATGAAGAGGATGGCATCCATGTCGCAATTCATGATCAACAACCGCAGCCCGGACGGCAGCACCTATTTTGACCAGACCGGCATTTTCAACTGGCTCTACGCGCCGGTGATTGAAATGGTCTCGAACGGGCTGTCGCAGGACTATTTCACCATCCAGCTGAGCCCGGTGCCCGGCTTTCCGCAGATGTATGTGCGCCTGTACGGCGACTATACGTTCGTTAACCGCATCACCTCAATCGGCAACGCCACGCATATCCAGGCCGGGAGCATCATCAACCGGTTCGAAATCATCGACGGCACCGGCAAGGTTTACGACAGCTTCACGGCGCTCAATCTCGCCACCAACAAGGACATGACGACAATCGCCAACGAGCCGATCAATGTCTTCGCCACCAGTTTCCGTCCGGGCGAAGTGCCGGACCTGTTTGCCGCCTTTGCCGGCAATGATCTGGTGATCGGCAACAGCGGCAATGAAGTATTGCGTGGCTACGAGGGCAATGACGAGGTGCGGGGCTTGAATGGTGCCGACACGCTTTATGGCGATGGCGGCAATGACACGCTGATCGGCGGCGACGGCGCGGACGAGCTGCGCGGCGGCACTGGCAATGACACCATCGTCGGCTACACCGTAGGAGACTTCATCGATGGAGGTGCCGATTTTGACACTTGGTCACTGACCGGCATTTACACTGCGGGATTCAGCCTCCCGTTGAAGGTGGATATGAGGGCCGTCACGTTTTACGACATTGAAGCCATCAAGGTCACGTACGGAGATCTGATTTTCAACTCGAACCAGATTGGCGGCTCGTCGACCGTTCAGACAATTATCGGCGGCAGCCAGTACCGCGACACTTTCACCGTGACCGCTCCCGACCCATTCTCAGCTGTCGGCGTTACCATCAACCTGTCTGGCGTTGCGTTTCAGAACTGGAACGTCAACACACAGGACGCAGACTATGTGACGATCGAGGGCACCCAGGGCGGCGACACCATTGACGGCAGCTCGCAAAACGACAGCATCTTTGCCTTTGACGGGCTCAATGTTGTGCGTGGCAATGGCGGCGATGACTATCTGTCCGGCGGCGGTGTTTCAGACATTTTGCGCGGCGGCGATGGCGGCGACCGGTTGGCAGGCTGGAGCGGCGCGGACATTTTGATCGGCGACGATGACTATCTGCAATACCCGGCGGCGCGGCAGGGCGACGACACGCTCTACGGCATGGATGGTGACGACACGTTGATCGGGCTTGGCGGCTTCAACCTGATCGACGGCGGCACGGACAACGACACGGTGGACTATGGCTTCAAGGTCAACAATGTCGACAATCTCGGCAATATTCTCGACGTTTTCGTCACCATCAACCTGTCGTCGCTGGTTGATTTCAACGATGTCAACGGGGGCTTCAGCGCTTACATCGACATAGATTTCGGCGATGTTTTCATCCCCGGCGCGCGCGACAAGATCATCAATGTCGAGAATGTTGATGGGTCCGACTATAGCGACACGATCATCGGCAACAGCGTCGCCAACCGTTTGCGCGGTGAGTTCGGCAATGACAATTTGTTCGGCCAGCAAGGAAACGACAGGCTGGAAGGCGGCGACGGCATCGACACGCTGGATGGCGGCGCGGATATCGACCAGCTGTTCGGCGGCAATGGCGATGATGTTTACGTCGTTGACAACACGCTTGATGCGGTCGTTGAGGATTTCGGGCGGTTTTCGGGTTTTGATCACATCCTCTCGTCAGTGACCTATACGCTGGCGGCCAATGTCGAGAGACTGACGTTGACGGGATATGCCAGCATCAATGCGACCGGTCGGGCATTGGTGAGTGACACGCTCACAGGCAACTCGGGCAGCAACTACCTCAATGGCCTGACCGGCGTTGACACCATGGCCGGCGGCGATGGCAGCGATGTTTACTATGCCGAGGTCTTCAATGATGTGGTGATTGAGACCAACACAGTGCTTGCGACCGGCGGCAATGATCTGGTCTATTTCTACGGGTCATCAGGCACATTCACGCTTGGCCAAAATGTTGAACGCCTTGCGTTGACAGGTTCGGCGGCGATCAATGGAACTGGCAACGCGCTCGGCAACACGTTCATCGGCAACGCGGCAGCCAACACGCTGAGCGGCCTTGGCGGCAATGACGTGTTCATCGGCGGCGGCGGCATCGACACGATGATTGGCGGTGACGGATCGGACGCCTTCTACGCCGATGTCTTCAACGATGTCGCCACAGAGACGAACGCAGTGCTGGCCACCGGCGGCAACGACATCGTCGTCTTCAGCGGCACCGTGGGCACTTATGTGCTTGGCTTGAATGTCGAGCGGCTGGCGATCACCGGGGTCTCTTCGGTCAATGGCACGGGCAACACGCTTGCCAACACGCTGACCGGCAACAGAGCCGCCAACACGCTCTCAGGGCTTGGCGGCAATGATCTCATCAATGGCGGTCTTGGCAATGATTTGCTGATCGGCGGAACGGGGCTCGACACATTCGTCTTCACCACGGCAACCGGTGCGGCCAATATTGATTCCATCGTCGGTTTTGTGGCGGCTGACGACACGATCCAGCTGGACAATGCGATTTTCGCCGGACTCGGCCTCGCCACCGGCGCGCTGGCGGCAGGCATGTTCAACACCGGAGCGGCGGCGACGCAAGCCGATGACCGCATCATCTACAACGCGGCAACCGGCGCTCTGTTTTATGATGCTGACGGGCTGAACGGTGTCGCAGGCGTGCAGTTTGCCACACTCGGCGGAGCGCCGTCGCTGTCGGCGCTGGACTTTGTGGTGATCTGACGGGGCGGTGACCGGTGATGGTTTGCGCGAGGCGCTGATGCGCTGAGTGAACCTTTTGCCAAACGACCGCCACACACTCCCGAGAATTCAAACCCGGGAGGAAATCATGGCCCAAAGGTCCGCAAGGTTGTCAGCTTCTCTGGCGCTGGTTCTGGCGTCGGCAGTCCTCCCCAGTCCGGCCTTCGCCAATGAGGTCGCCAATCTGAAATCCATGTCGTTCAAGGCGTTCAACGCCACCAAGCCGATCCGTGTCATCTCCACGGATGGCCAGACGTGGAACAAGTTGGCCAGCGACGATATTCCCTTTTCCGGCGAGATGAGCATCAACACCCGCCATCCCGGTTTCGTGTCCAAAGTCGGGGTCGTGCTGGGCGGTTGCAACAAAAATCTCTGTTTCGGCAATCC
>JANMQE010000326.1:0-5193 GCA_031370195.1 Phyllobacteriaceae bacterium | reverse complement strand
CGGCGAAGTGCGCACCGGCACGGATCTGCGCGGGGCGATTGACGATGCGCTGGCTGTGCGCACGCTGATCTCTGGCCTTCATTCACGCTATAGCCGCACGGTCGCCGAACAGGCGGCAATTGCCGGCGCCCTGAACCCGGCAGTGCTTGCAGACACCGCCCGCGCTGTTGCGGCAGCGGAAGAGGTGGCGCAGCGTCTTGACGCTGTGGCTGAAGAAACAGAGCGTGGCTGGACCGGCCGGATCAATCCATCGAACGACGGCGGCGGCGGGTTGGTGTTTGAGCGCATGGTGCGCGGTGTGAAGGAAGTGGCAGTGCTCGATGCCGCATTGATTGGCTCGGCGGATGCACGCCAGCTCGACCGCTACTCGACGCGTCTCAGGGAGGTCTATTCCAACCGCCCGAAGCTCATCCGCAAGGACGTTTCGGAAATGATCTCCGGCCCGATGAAGCTTCTCGAAGTCGTCTTCGCGACGGGCCGCAAGGGCGTGACCATGCAGCGCTACAAAGGCCTCGGCGAAATGAACGCCGAACAACTGTGGGAGACCACGCTCGACCCGAACGCACGGTCGCTGCTGCAAGTGAAGGTGCATGACGCCACGGACGCAGACTCGCTATTTTCGGGGTTGATGGGGGATGAAGTGGAGCCGCGGCGGGAGTTCATTCAGGAGAATGCGCTGAGTGTGGCGAATTTGGATGTGTAGGGGGGCTGGGTAGGCCATCATTGGCTCCATTACATATTTGTATAATTCGGATAATGCCCACGCAAGTTTGAGGCCGCAAACCTGCCACTGAGGGCGGGCCTTAACGCTGTAAGACCTTCTGAGCAGTTGGCGCAACGTGCGCCAGATTGAGGTCTTCGATGAACAAGCTTTTACTCGCAGCCGCGCTTGCAGGCGGCATTTTCATGTCATTTAGCCCGGCATTCGCCGCCGCTGTCACGCCTTGCGAGGACATGCTGAAGGACGTCCAGTCGGCAGCGGCATCCGCCAAGCTGAAGGCTGCGGACAGGGCCACTTTTGCTGACTTGCAAATGAAAGGCACCGAGCGCTGCAAGGCGGATGATGATGCCGGCGCTGACAAGTTCTTCGCTGACGCGCTGAAACTGGCGGGCAAGTGATCCGGCAAATTCCGGCAAGGAGACATGATATGACCATCACAAGCAATGCTTCAGGCGCGGTGCAATACAACCGGGTTCCCAAGGTGACGGCTGATTTCTGGCTGGTGAAAGTCCTGGCAGTGACCGTCGGCGAGACGGCTGCGGACTATATGAACCTTGATCTCGGGCTTGGGCTTTCCACCACCTCATGGATTCTTGCCGGGTTTCTCGCGGCGGCGCTGCTGGTGCAGTTTGCGCAGCGCCGTTACGTGCCGGTCTATTATTGGGTCGCCGTTGTGTTCATCAGCGTGGTGGGGACGCTGATCACCGACAATCTGGTGGACAATCTAGGATATAGCCTTGAATCGACAACGCTTTGGTTTTCCGTCGCGCTGGCAGCGACTTTTGCGGTCTGGTTCGCGTTTGAGAAAACGCTGTCGATCCATTCGATCTTCACCTTCCGGCGCGAAGCTTTCTACTGGCTGGCGATCCTGTTCACGTTCGCGCTCGGCACGGCAGCGGGCGACCTCCTGGCGGAGCGGTTGGGGCTTGGCTATCTGCAGACGGGCCTTGTCTTTATCGCGATCATCGCAGCGATTGCGGTTGCCTATTTTGCCTTCAAAATCAATGGCATCCTAGCCTTCTGGCTGGCCTACATCTTCACCCGGCCGATGGGTGCATCATTCGGTGATCTGTTCTCGCAGCCCAAAGAGTATGGCGGCCTCGGGTTTGGTACCACCAACACCAGCCTGTTGTTCTTTGCCGGGATTGCGGCGGTGATCGTTTGGATGAGCGTCTCTTACCGCAGTGAAGAGGCATTGCCGAAGTTCTGAACCTTTTGCCGGGCTTTGGGTGGGCGCGGCCCGGCGGGCGGCGGGCTGGAGAAATCCGGCCCGCCTGTTTGTTGCAAAGGCGGGCGCGAAGTGACAATGCTTTGACAGGTTTGCAAGCAATGCGTGGGTGCATGAAACTTCTGTTGATTGAAGACGATGCCCAATCGGCCGCCTTTGTCGAGCGCGGCATGCGCGAGGCGGGGCACGTCTGTGACATCGCCACACGCGGCGATGACGGGCTGTTTATGGCCACGCGTGAAACCTATGACGTTTTGATTGTTGACCGGATGCTGCCCGCGCTTGACGGGCTTTCACTGATGAAGGCGCTGCGCGCGGCAGGAAAGCAGACACCGGCGTTGTTTTTGACATCTGTCGGCGGCGTTGATGACCGGGTCGCGGGGCTGGAGGCAGGGGCGGATGACTATCTGGTCAAACCCTTTGCTTTCTCCGAACTGCTGGCCCGCGTGCACGCGCTTGGCCGCCGCCAGCCGACGCAGGGAGAGAACGCGAGCCTAAAGGTGGCCGATCTCGAAATGGACCTTATCCGCCGTCACGTGACGCGGGCGGGTCAGGCCATTGAGCTTCTCCCCAAAGAGTTTGCGCTGCTCGAAATCCTGATGCGCAACGAGGGGCGGATTATGACCCGGACCATGCTGTTGGAGCGGGTGTGGAACCTGCATTTCGATCCGAAGACAAGCGTGGTTGAAACGCATATCAGTCGGCTCCGGTCGAAAATAGACAAACCGTTCAACATGCCGCTTCTGCATTCGCAGCGCAGCACCGGCTATTCCATCCATGCGCCGCGCTAAGCTTCGGCAAAGCATACCGCTGCGCCTTGCGGCGCTGTTCATAGCATTGTTTCTGGGCTCGTTTCTCCTGTCGGGCATTGCAGGTTACCAGTTCATGCGCAGCGAATTTGCCAAGCGTGAGGACAGGTTGATCCGGACCAATTTTGAGGTCTATGCAAGTTCCTACCGTACCGAAGGAATCCGTGATTTGACGGATAACCTCAAGCTGCAAATTGCCGCCTCATCCGACGGCGAGAACATCTTTCAACTGATCTCACCGACGGGGGAAATTCTTGCCAGCAACATTCCACCGACAAAGCCGAATCCGGGATGGTCAACCGTTAATGGCGATGCGCTGGGACAGGACGCTGATCTTTCTTTTCGGATTTACGACGGGAGCTTTGATGGCTTCCGGCTGGTGTTGGGCTCCAACAATGAGGATTTGAACTCGCTCCAGGAAATTGCTCTCACCAGCTTCGGTTGGGCGACGATTGTCTCGCTCGGACTGGCAATCGGGGGTGCAGCGCTGATTGCCTCACGGGCGCGGCACAGGTTTGAAGCGGTCCGCTTGACAATGGACCAGATCAGCCAGGGCAATCTTCAGGCGCGCATTCCGCTGGTCGGCAATGGCGACGACCTCGATGTTCTGTCTGACGACATCAATGAAGCTTTGAACCGGCTGGGACATTTGGTCGAAGGGATGCGGCAGGTCAGCAACGACATTGCGCATGAGTTGAAAACACCGCTCAACAGGTTAAAAATCCATATCGACAACGCGCAGCAAAAGCATGCCAGCGGACCGCAAGCGGCGCGCGAACTACAGGCAGCCAGCGATGAAGTTGACGCAATCAATACAACTTTTGCGGCGCTGCTGCGCATTGCGCAGATAGAATCCGGCGCGCGCAAGGCTCAATTCGCCGAGGTTGACTTGCAGTCGGTGATCGATGACCTGGCCGAAATATATACTGAGGTGGCGGCTGACGCCGGTATGGCGCTTCACGTTGAAAAATCCGGCGAGAAATTGATCTTTTCCGGTGACCGGGATCTTCTGGTGCAGATGTTTGCAAACCTGATTGAAAACGCGATCAGGCACTGCCCTCCAAAGACGCAAATTGAAATCGCCGCTCGAATGCGTGACGGCGAGGCTTGCGTCGACGTGAGCGATTCCGGACCGGGAATACCCGAGGCGGAGCGGAACAATGTGCTGCGCCGATTGTACCGGCTGGACAAGAGCCGCACGACATCTGGTGCGGGACTGGGCCTTGCGCTGGTCAAGGCGGTTGCGGATCTGCACGGCGCTGCATTGACGCTGACTGACAATTCACCTGGCCTGCGTGCGACTGTCCGGTTCACCGCCTGATCGGGATGCCTACCCCTTCACCCTTTCCGACGCCACCAAATGCCCGAACGCAAACACCATCACGCCTGCTGCTGCCAGCCCCAGTGCATCGATTCCCCAGACTTTCAAAACCTGCCCGCCGATGAATGAGCCCAGTGATGCGCCGATGTAGATGGACGCGGCGTTGAGGGCGATGTAGCTAATCACTTGGCGATGGCGGACGCGCGCACCCCATCCGCCCGTTGGGCACCTTCTTCCCGCAAGCGGCGGGGCGAAGGGGACAATCGTCGGCCGATTTTAAAAGTCGGCGAAGGTTTCAAGCTAGAATCGGCCCGCCAGGGATTTGCCCCCAGCCCTCTTCCGCGCCTCACGCGCTGCTTTCAGCGGGGCGAGCTTTTCGTTCAAGGCTTCGACCATTGCGATCTTTTCGGCGAAAGTGCGTTTTGAGGCTTCGCGTTTTCCTTGCGCCTTTCGGGCGAGGATGTCGGAGATGTCGGGGTAGGCCTTTTCAGCCGGTTTAGGGTTCATGGACTAGGTGCACCTGTTTTCAACGCCGAGCCTCTGGCAGATTTCGTTCCATTTGGCGGCGAGATTGTGTGTCTTCAGGATAGCAGAAAGCCGCTCCTCATTATAGACGGCTTCTTCGATGAATTGGGCTATGCGGTTGAGGTCTTTCGGGCGGCTGACTTTGGCGGCGTTGGCGATGACGTGTTCTGCGGTCAGGATGCGGGTGGCGACCGGCGGAGTGTCGGTATCGACTTCGAGATCGACTTGCGATGCGTTCAACAAAGCCTCGGCGTCGAGAGAGTCGGCGACAGGAAGGAATTGCACAGGCCAGCCTTCAATGACGATGCCTTCTGCCCGCCACTCGGAATAGCCCTTGGATGCCAGATAGTTGACGATGGGGCCAAGCGTGTTCAGGCCGGACTGTTTGCCGGAACTGGCGCCAAATGAGACAAGTATATCGAGATCGTCGGTGCTGGAGGCTTCAATATAGTAAAAAGCCGCGACCGCGCCGCCGATGGCGTAGGTCTTGATGACGGACGCTTCGACCATGCCATTCAAAACCTCCAGCGTTTGCCTAAGCGACATTTGCAGAACTCCGCTTCACCCGCTCCGAAACCACCAGATGCCC
>JANMQE010000319.1:0-3722 GCA_031370195.1 Phyllobacteriaceae bacterium | reverse complement strand
CAAATCCATCCGCTCGGCGACACCGAAATAGCCATCAATGGAATCGAATGGCGTCACACTTTCCGCAACACTGACGCCCGGCACCTTCATCATCCGGATTGCAGCGCGTGAAATATGACCCGTCAATCCCATGCCACCGATGGTGGCGGCGAAGAGATCCAGATTTTCGCGTGCCGAGCATAGGTAAGTCCGCCCATCCGACCGCACCAGCTCCAGCCATTCGACATGGCAGCCGAACGAGCCACGCAAATGATGGTTTTTTCCATGCACATCGTTGGCAACGGCCCCGCCCAGCGTCACATGCTTGGTCCCGGGCGTGACGGGCAAAAACCAGCCGCGCGGTCCGGCGTGAAGGATGATGTCAGCAAGCGTTGTGTTTGCGTCCGCCACCAACACGCCTGTTTCAATGTCAAACCGAATGCTGGGACCAGAAGCATTGAGGATCGCCGTCCCGCCGTCGGCGGGCAGACAACTGTCACCGTAACTTCGACCGTTGCCAATGCTGAGCTGGAGCCCTGAGACAGTCTGATTGGAAATCTCAAACCGTCCACGATGAACGCGGCCAAAGCTTTCAAGCATTTTGCTGGTCAAAACGCCGCCGCTGCAACCAGCAGCGCCCCTGCCAGCACCATGAACTGGCTACGCCAATCAGAAAGGATAAAGACCACCGGATCCTCATGCATCTCGCCGCGCCGTGCCAGAACCCAGATGCGCAGCGACAGATACAAAACAATCGGGCACAGCATCCAGATCAAGTAAGGGCGCTCGTAAAGCAACTTGACCTGATCACTGTCTATATAGAGTGCCAGAACCAGCACCGAAGAAAACGTCGCGGCAATGCCTGCTTCCGCAAGCACCTGACGGTCAGTCACCCGGTAACCGCGACCGGAAATCTTGCCGGTCTCGGTTTCGGTTGTCGTATCCAATTCGACAAAGCGCTTGACCAGCGCCAGCGACAGAAAGAAAAACACCGAAAACGCCAGCAGCCAGAATGAAACCTCAATCTGTGTCGCAGCAGCTCCCGCAATGACGCGAACGGTGTAAAGCCCGGCCAGCGCCAGAACATCAATCAAGAGCATCCGCTTGAACGCAACCGTGTAGGCCGTGGTGAGAATCGCATAACCAAGTAGTACCAACTGGAAAAGCAGCGGCAGATACATGCTGACCGCAGCAGAAACAGCAACCAGAGCTACCGCAATCATGACGCCGGAGGGTATTGAAACAAGTCCCGACGCCAAGGGCCGGTTGCGCTTGGTCTTGTGCCGACGGTCGGAATCAAGGTCAAACAAATCATTGACGATATAGATCGCCGACGCGAGGAACGAGAATGCCACAAAAGCCAGCAAAATCTCAATGCCGGTATCAAAATTCAGGAAGTCGTTCGCCAGCACCGCCGGAACCGCAATGAGCACATTCTTTGCCCATTGATGCACGCGCAGCAGCTTGAGTAAGGTCTTCAAGGTCTGCTTTTGCCCGGGGATCAGCAGCCCGCCATTAGCCGCATGATAACGCGCGGCAACTTTGTCAGGCGCAACAATGATGGCGTTTGACGCCGCCTCAAACACCTTGATGTCTTCCACGCTGTTGCCGGCATAGTCAAACCCGCCGTCGCCAAACGCGGCCACCAGCGCATCGCGCTTGCGCGATGAAGTCAGATTGATCTCGCCTTCTGTGGCCATAACCTGATCAAACAGGCCAAGGTGCCCGGCAATGGCATCGGCGAAGGGCTTTGGACTTCCGGTTGCCAACACCAGCCTGCGTCCCTGCGCCTTCTCGCCACGCAAGAATTCAATGAATTTAGCACGGTAAGGCAAAGACTTTGCATCAATGGAGACCCGCCGCGCCAGTTCCTGCTTGATAAACGCTTTGCCGCGCAGCAGCCAGAACGGCGCAAGAAACAGCAACAACGGATTGGACTTGAACAGACGCACCAACGCTTCCCAGAACAGGTCAGTGGCAATCACCGTCCCGTCAAGGTCCACCGCCAAAGGCAGGTTGTTGCGATTTGAGCGCGCTTCCATGGCTGCGTTCTATCATTCAGAGCCAAAAGAAGGGTGAACGCGTCGGCGCAAATGAAGACATTTTGTAAAACGGTAAACGAACGCAAAAGGCCGGGAATGACCCCGGCCTTTCGATACTTCAACGAGAGCAGCGTTACTTGATAGCGCCTGCACCGCCGGAGATTTCAACGGTCTCCGAACCTGTCAGCGCCTGACGGTCGCCATTCGGCATGGTGACGAAACAGCCACCGCCACAAAATTCGACCGATTCACCAGGACCAACAGTCAGTTCGGTCTTGTCTGCGCCTTCTGTGACAACAATCGTCTGCGCGTCTGCATCGCGGTTGACGATGCTGGCAGCGGACGCTGCGCCCACCATCAACAGCACCGAAACAAGGGCAATACTGAACTTCTTCATGTTCGACCGGCGCGTCTGCGCCGCCTCTCTGTAAAGTGCGGGAACCCCGCGTTACTTGCACTCTATAGGTCCACCCACCTGAACGCCACCTGAACGTGCCGTTCAGCTTTTTACAGGCTTTGCCTTTAGTGTGGACACCGGCGCAACGTCAACGGCCGTCGTCTCAATCGCCGCTTCGTCCGGTGCAACGGGCTTGGCCGGAAATGTGATATTGTCCCTCGGGAAGGGTATTTCAATCCCCGCTTCCTTCAATCGCTTGAAGATGGCAAAGCGCAGATCGTTTTGCACCACCGTGATCTGCGTGATATCGCCAAGATGCACCCGAAGCTCGAAATCCAGCGTCACGTTGCCGAACGCCTTGAAAAACACAAACGGCTCCGGCGTTTTCAAGACCAGCGGATGCGCGCGGGCAATTTCCAGCAAGATCTCCTGCAGCCGCGCCGGATCGGTCGTATAGGCCACGCCGAGCGGAATATCGACCCGCCCCAGCTTGTTCCTGTGCGTCCAGTTGCCAACCGCGGCATTGATTAGTACCGAGTTCGGCAAAATGACTGTCTGCCGGTGGAATGTCTCAACTTCAGTTGCTCGCACAGAGATCTTCTTGACGAATCCGGCCGTTGTCCCTGCCTCGATCCAGTCGCCCACCTTGAAAGGCCGTTCTGCGAGCAAAATGAGGCCTGACACGAAATTCGAGACAATATTCTGCAAGCCAAAACCAATGCCGAGCGACAGCGCGCCTGCAACAAGTGCCAGGCTGGAAAGGTCAATGCCCGCCGCAGAAATGCCGATTAGTCCGGCAATCGCCATGCCCGCATAGCCGAATGCCGTCTTGATCGAATGACGAACGCCGGAATCGATCTTGCCGCGTGACAAGATATTGCCGTCAAGCCAGCGCTGGAACCAGCGCGTCAGCAAAAGTATGATGGCGAATGCCAATATCCCGGTCAAAACGCCGACCAGCGAGATGGTCACTGAGCCGACGGTAAAGCCGTTAACGCCTTTGTATATCCAAGCACTGATGTCTTCCCAGCGGAAGCGCCATTGCAACAGGATCAAGGGAATGCCAACCGCGACCACCAGTAGGTTGACCAGAAGGCTGATCAGAACACCAATCCGGTCGAGCGCCGTATCGCCAAATCCGAATTGCCGCCCGAGCATCTGGCCGAAGCCGGAGTGCGCAAATGCACCCTCCGCCTGCAAAGACCGCGCACTTTGAAAGCCGAGATACATGGTGCTGATCAAAGCGCCGGTAATGACAATTTGCTGCGTCACAAAGCGCGCAAGGCCGATATAGCCTAGCCCTG
>JANMQE010000303.1:0-2035 GCA_031370195.1 Phyllobacteriaceae bacterium | reverse complement strand
CAGGGCTCCAAGGGCATTGAGGAATTGTCCCGCAAGGTTGTCGAGCTCGCCGAAAGCGGCCAGTCGCAATTCTCGCCGCTCTACCCCGACGACATGAAGCTGTTCGACAAGGTCAACACCATCGTCAAGCGCATCTACCGCGGCTCGGAAGCCATCGCCGACAAGTCAGTGCGCGACCAGCTGCACACATGGGAAGCCGCCGGCTACGGCAATTTGCCGGTTTGCATGGCCAAGACGCAATATTCCTTCTCCACCGACCCGAACCTGCGCGGCGCGCCGGAAGGCCACGTCGTCCCCGTCCGCGAAGTGCGTCTGGCAGCGGGCGCAGGGTTCGTTGTGGTCGTCTGCGGCGAGATCATGACCATGCCGGGATTGCCGAAAGTGCCAAGTTCAGAGAAGATATTCCTGAATGAACTGGGGCAGATTGAAGGGCTGTTTTAGGCTGCGCTCTATGCTTCTCCCCGCAAACGGCGGGGCGAAGGGGAGGGCGTCGTGGCACCACCCGTCTTGAATTTCCCAAACACGCGCTTCACCTCCGCGTGGCTGGAAAATTCGCCGCGTTCGGCCTCTGCAAGCCCCGCTGCAATTTCGGCGCGCTGCCACTTTTCCGGTTCCACAAGGTTTTCAGTCATCGCTTCGTCCTGTCAACACGTTCATTGCAATTGACTTTACCCCGCCGCCACCCGGCAGCGCCAGCACCACCCTCAACCCACCCATCCCCGCTCGCGACAGCGCATTATTCCCGCCCTAAACCGCAAACCCGCCATGCTTGATCTTGTTTTCCGGCTCGACGTGGATGAGCACTGAAATCTCCGGCATCAGCTTTTTCAGCGCCGATTCGATGCGGTCGCAGATGTCGTGTGCTTCTGACACGCTCATCGGCGCAGGAACCACCAGGTGAAACTCGGCAAACCGTGCGGGGCCCGCTTCGCGGGTTTTGAGGTCGTGGAATTCTATCGCGCCGGTGGCATGGAGTGCGATTTCGGCGCGGATGGACTCAATGTCTGCAAGGCTGAGCGCGCTGTCCATCAGCCCCTGCACCGAGCCCGAGATGACCCGCCAGCCCTGCCACAAAATGTTGATGGCAACGATGATGGCCATGACGGGATCGAGCAGCAGCCAGCCGGTGACCAGCGACAGCAACAAGCCTGCAATCACGCCGATGGAGGTGATGACATCGGTCCAGATGTGCATGCCGTCGGCCACCAGTGCGGGCGAGCGGGCCTTGCGGCCTGTGCTGATCAGCAAATAGGCCCAAGCGGCATTGATTGCTGCCGACAGGGCGTTGATGGCCAGACCCAGCACCGGCGCTTCGAGTGCCTTGGGCGCGTTGATCACCAGCCAAGCCTCGCGCATGATGAACAGCGCCGCCAGGACGATCAAAACGCCTTCCGCAACGGCCGAAAAATACTCCGCCTTGTGATGCCCGAATGGATGATTGTCATCGGCGGGCTTGTGGCTGACGCGGATTGCGTACCAGGCGATGCTGGCGGCAATCACATTGACGATGGATTCCAGCGCATCGGAAAACAGCGCCACCGAACCGGTGACATGCCAAGCCAGAAACTTCAGCGCCATCACCAGAAAGGCGATGCCGATTGAGGCCGTTGCCAGCTGCCGGACATTTCGCTTCCCCACCACGCCGCTTGTTCCTATTCGTCCTGTATGGAGGAAATAAAAGCGACGATGTCGGCGATCTGCCTTGGCGTCGCCTCAAATTCCGGCATGCCCGGATGGCCGGTGACAATGCCTTCCGCAAACGCTTCCTCCAAAGCCTCAATCGGGTAACGCTTGGCAAGTTCGCGGAATACCGGAGCCTGTTCGAGCGGGCTTTTGTCTTTAAGCCCGATGGCGTGGCAGCGCGAACAATTGACTTCGACCAGCCCCTTGCCATGTGCGATGGACTCGCCGTCAGATTGGGCGGCTGCCGGCAAGGCCGGGCCTGCCAGCATCAATGCGAGCGCAATTCTGTTCAGACGGCGCTTCATTTGGCCTTCTCCTTTGCTCGCCGCGGCATGTGCGCCACGACATTCTC
>JANMQE010000263.1:0-5878 GCA_031370195.1 Phyllobacteriaceae bacterium | reverse complement strand
TGGATGCGCTCGTAGTCGGCCAGATCCTTGGCGGCGATGCGCAACAGGTAGTCGTATTCGCCGGACATCAGGTAGCAGACGAGCACGTTCGGGCATCGCTTCACGGCGGCTTCGAATTCGGTGAGGATTTTCTCCGACTGGCCGGATAATGACATATGGACAATCACCGTCACCGGATGGCCGACGGCGGCGTTGGAGATGCGGGCGTGGTAGCCCTTGATGACGCCCGACTTTTCCAGAATGTCAAGCCGGCGCGAACAGGCGGATTGCGACAGGCCAACGGTATCGGAGAGCGATGCATTTGACATGCGGCCGTCCTTCTGGAGGGCTTTGAGAATCGACAAATCCAGTGCATCCAATTGCATTGTTCGTGCTTTCTGCGGAAAACAATCAACCTGACGCAAGTATATGCGAAAAATGGTTACCGGACCACCCCACTTCGCAAGGACATTCGAACCGCTTTTCCCTATCTTCTCACCCAAGGGAACGTTCAATCAAATGGAGAGAGACATGCGCGTCGGCTGCCCCAAGGAAATCAAGAACCATGAATACCGCGTCGGCCTGACACCGGGCGCTGTGCGCGAATATGTGGCGCATGGGCATGAGGTGTTGGTTCAATCTGGCGCCGGTCTTGGAATTGGCGCCGATGATGGCGCTTACCAGTCTGCGGGTGCGAAGATCGCCAAAACGGCGGAAGATGTATTTGCCAAGTCGGACATGATCGTCAAGGTCAAGGAGCCGCAGCCGAATGAATGGGTGCAGCTGCGCGACGGGCAAATCCTATATACCTATCTTCATCTTGCCCCGGATTTGGAGCAGACCAAGGGCCTGCTGGCCTCCGGCGTCACTGCGATTGCCTATGAGACCGTGACCGATGATCGTGGCGGCCTGCCCTTGCTGGCCCCGATGTCGGAAGTTGCGGGGCGCCTGTCCATTCAGGCTGCTGCGACAGCTTTGCAGGCGGCCAACGGCGGCCGCGGCATTCTGCTCGGCGGCGTTCCGGGTGTGCTGCCGGCGAAAGTCACCGTGCTCGGCGGTGGCGTTGTCGGTCTGCATGCAGCCAAGATGGCCATCGGTCTTGGCGCGGACGTCACCATCATCGACCGGTCAATCCCGCGCCTACGCCAGCTTGACGACATTTTCAACGGCCGCGTCCACACCCGTTACTCGACCATCGAAGCGCTGGAAGACGAAGTGTTCTCGGCAGACGCCGTCATCGGTGCCGTGCTGATACCCGGCGCTGCCGCGCCCAAGCTTGTCACCCGCGAAATGCTGTCCGGCATGAAGAAGGGTTCGGTGATGGTGGACGTTGCCATCGATCAGGGCGGCTGCTTTGAAACTTCGCATGCCACCACCCATGCCGACCCGACCTATGTGGTTGACGGCATCATCCATTATTGCGTTGCCAACATGCCGGGTGCTGTGCCCATCACCTCGGCGCATGCGCTCAACAACGCCACGCTCCACTATGGCCTGCAGCTTGCCGACAAGGGCCTGAAGGCGCTGGTTGACGATCATCATTTGCGCAACGGCCTTAACGTCCATGCCGGTCGCATCACCAACAAGGCCGTCGCCGAGGCGCTTGGCTATGAACTTGCCGATCCGAAATCGGTGTTGAAGGCCGCGTAAAGCGTTCTCACGGCGTTTTCTCCAGACGCCCGGTTCCGCCCTTTGAGAGCATCATAGGGCGGACTTTTTGCAAGTGACCGGTCAACCAATTCGACAGTGACATCATCGAAGGCACACGCAGTTGCGCTGTCAGTAATTCAATGTCCAAACCGTGAAGCCTTCGCCACTGTCGGTGCTCAGAACAACATCCTGACCGAAAAAGAACCGCTGACGATCCTCCTGCCAAACCAGACTGTCGATTGTGCCGGGCACATGAGCGATAACACCGCTATGGACAACACTCTCGATTTCGTCCTTTTCCCACGCATCGTCGCCGGTCGCGATGAACTTCACCTTTAGATGCCCTTGGACACCATTCGCAAACTGCTCGGTGTACGGCGGCGTGAAGCCGGAATAGGACACGCCGATGTTGCTGGGGTTTTCAAACTCCCAGTAATAGGTGACATCCGTGGCGCGATCCAGCCGGCTGGTGTTGCCCGGCTCGACATTCAGCCGCTTCAGCATCTGCCCATCACGCCATATTTCCATCTTCAGCTGTGAGTCGGTTCCACTCCACCAGCTTGCGCCCGTCTTGATCCGCCAGGTTATCTTGGTCACATCGGTCATCTTGCTCTCCATGCTGATGATTGAATCACCCCACACAGGACAATCTAAAGCGGCACCCGAATGCGCGCCTCACCAGTATTGGTGAGGCGTGAAGGAATTCGAACCAAAAGGCGTCCGCCCGAACCAGCGCTACATATCCATTTGCCCCGCGTCCGCTTGCTCACCCCGAAGCGCTGGCACAGCTCAGGCCAGTTGACCCCCTGCCAGCATCGACCAGGGCTGTCGCATGTGGAGATATCCCGAAGCACGCACTGCCGTTCCGTCATCATTACACAGTTTCATCAGACAATTCCGAGGCCGCGCAGCGGAGCCCGGAATCCAGAGCGCCGACATAGGAAAGTGACGCGCAATTCTTGCCAAATCAAGCCTTTGCAAACAAACCAGTGAGCCAATCCTCGCAACACGGCGCTCTGGATTTCGGGTTCCACTTCGTGGCCCGGGAATGACGGCCCTGGGGGAGGCTCCAATAGAAAATCCATATGCGACAGCCCTGCAACATCGCCAGACGAACAAGGTCCCGCCGCTGCTCTCCTTGTTCCACATCCATCACCGCATTTCCTGACATGCCAGCCACCCTTGCTTCGATGCAAAAAGTGTCAACCATGTCTGCGAACAGGTGTCAGTTATGTGCCCGGGGGCCAAGCTGCTCCTGCGGGCAAAAAGTGCCTCTAAGAGTACTGGGGGAACATCGCCGCAAACCAGTAATCTGTCACACAATCCGAACCAATTCCGCAGCACCTCCACCCGCCTGCACTCGCGACCGCCGATTTCCGCACTCGATCACCCTCAGAATGGGATGTCATCATCCAGATCGCGCGAGAACCCGCCGCCGCCTGATTGCGCCGGGGCTTGTGCCCGCGAACCGCCTGACGCTGGCATCGGGCTTGACCGGCCGAAATCCGAACCGCCACCCTGGTCATACTCGCTGCCGCCGCTGCCGCGAGACGAGCCTTCGTTGCGCGAGTCCAGCATCTGCAATTCGCCGCGGTATTTCTGCAACACGATCTCGGTCGTATAGCGCTTTTGCCCGGTGGCCTGATCGTCCCATGAGCGCTGCTGCAACGCACCCTCGATGTAAACCTTCATGCCCTTTTTCAGATATTGTTCGGCGACTTTGGCAATGCCCTCATTGAACACGACAATGTTGTGCCATTCGGTTTTCTCTTTGCGTTCGCCGGAATTCTTGTCACGCCAACTTTCCGACGTCGCCAATGTGAAGTTCACAACACTGTCGCCAGACTGCATCTTGCGGACTTCCGGATCCTTGCCGAGATTTCCGATCAGGATCACCTTGTTCAAACTGCCAGCCATGACTTTTACCCTTCCACGCCAAGATGCGCATATGCGCACAACAAATATCAGAACTCACTACCCCGAAACCAAAGCTGCCGCGCCACCCGGCGAAATCTGTCCACAGGCATTTTGTTCGTCCTATGTTCTAACCGTGTTTGCTGACAAGTCAACCGAAAAATACTTCAGGTTGAACTTTTCACACCTGATCCTGCCGCATGGCAGATATCTGCGGCGGGCAGTGCGGAACCCGAACCAGCCGTCCTCACAGCCGCCGTCTTTCCGGGGCGGCGCAGCCGAACCCGGAATCCAGAGCGCCTGAATCAGACATTTATCTACGAAATCAATGTGATTGATAACAATGGCACTCGAATGCCGCGCCGCGGTCCTGTCCTCGGCGCTCTGGATTCCGGGTTGCGCTGCGCGGCCCCGGAGTTACGGCGCGATGGTGGTGGTCCACAGTTTTATCCCAGATCAAACACTCAGCTTCTGTTTCGAAGCCTGAAAATGACGTCACAGAAATAGTCCCTTCAGGAAAGCCCTGCAAACTTATGGCGCCGCACACATTGGCTTGATGAACACCGGAAGCGCACAAAATCGCTCCAGTTGGCCGCAGCAGTACAATTTTCAACCAAACAGCAGTAAGCCCTGTCTTGGCGCTTGCCGACAGGGCTCGGGGAACCAGTCCCGTAAGACCATCTTTCAGGTCATCATTCGCCAGCGTGTGGCGACCAGAAATTCAGTGATGTGTGTCCGGCGGGCAAACCCGCTTTCAGATACGATCCGGCGGCGTCATGGCTCCGCTCCTGCAACACAGTGAACCTGAATGCTCACAGCACGAATGTTACGCCGATTGCACGGCCATTCAAGCCAAAAGTGGTGCGAAACAACGCGCGCAATCATTTGTGATCGACGCAATTGCTATCTGCCGATTCAGCGGGAATTAACGCCAGCCTGATAGACCAACGCTCATTCTCGGAGCGGTCACCATGCAAGACGCGGCAGTCATTTCCAGTTCAGGCCAGTCCAACGCGGCAGCGCAGACGGCGGCCAAAACCACCGCTGTATTTATGCCCGCCTATATCCTGATCGCCATCTTGTTCGCCGCCGCGCTGGTCGACTCTTCCGTCAATGGCGGTGCGCTGCGCGCCTCGATGCAGATCACCGGCGGCCTCGTCTGGGCGCTGATCCAGTTCGCCATCCCGGTGCTGATTGCGCTGCTGTTCTACCGTTCCTACAAAACGGTCGGCCGCGAACAGATGTTCCCGCACGCGGCGGAGACGGCTACACGTACGCTGTTCTCATGGCACCTTGTCCACCGCATCCTGCCGGTTGTTGCCTTCACCATTTTTCTTGCCTCGTTCGTCCATTTCAAAATGCGCATTCCGGACCTTGGCGGCTTCCGCTGGGATCAGAGCTTCGCCGCAATGGATCAGGCCCTGTTCGCCGGACAGAACGCGTTCGAGTTTCTCGCCCCGGTCTATGAAATGCCTTGGCTGATCTCCACACTCGACAAGCTCTATTCGCTGTGGATTCCGGGCATTTTCGTCTTCTGGTGCTGGGTCGCCTATGACAGCCGCCTGCCGATGGCGCTGCGCCAGCAGTATCTTGTGACAACGGTCGTCACATGGGTTTTCGGCGGCGCAGTCCTGGGCACGGTTTTCGGCTCTGTCGGGCCGGTCTTTTATGCGCAGGTTTACCCTGCCCTGCCCGACATCTTCGGCCCGCTCATGGCCAAAATTGCCGCCATAAACGCCACGCATCCGCTTATCGCCATCCCCGTCCAGACCCAGCTGTTCGAGGCCTTCCAGCATCCGGACGTCAATATCGTCGGCGGCATTTCGGCCATGCCGTCAATGCACAACGCGCAGGCGACGATCTTCGTGCTGACTGCGCTGCGGCTCAACAAATGGCTGACTGCCGCCATGACGCTCTTCGGCGCGGTCATCGTGTCAGCGTCAGTGATCCTCGGCTGGCACTATGCCGTGGATTCGCTCGCAGGCATGGCGCTGGCACTTGTGATCTGGAAGCTCTCCGGCTGGCTCCTGCCAAAGATAACGCCCGGCACATTGGCGTAAAAACCAAGTTCCGCTTTTGTTCTGAACATGGTAGCCGCACTGTCATGCGTGTGCAGCATGAGTCGCATCTTTGCGGGTGACATTGGCCATGGCGGCTCGACAATCGTTGCACGCTGCTTAAATAAGGCTTCTTTTGAGAAACCGTCATGCCGGTGCAGTTGGTGTGATTTTCGAGAACCGGAGCGGAGCGTGCCTTTGGGTATGTGGGCACCGGAAGCGCAGAAAATTGCAACAAATGCGGCGGCAGGGCGGATTTATCAAATAAAGCCTAGGCG
>JANMQE010000240.1:0-1820 GCA_031370195.1 Phyllobacteriaceae bacterium | reverse complement strand
ATTTGATTTGATTGAACTTGGCGCGGGTGACGGGAGCAAGACCGCAGTTTTAATTCAACATTTTCTTGAGCAAGCCGCCGATTTCACCTATACGCCGATTGATATTTCTGAAGAAGCCGTTGAGCAATTGACGAATAAGTTTCGGCAGGAATTCCCGGATCTAATCATAGATGCCAAAATCGGCGATTATTTTCGGATTTTGGAATCGCTGAAAACCGCTTCGCAGCGGCGCAGGATATTGCTTTTCCTGGGTTCCAATATTGGCAATTTTTCCCGCGAGCAGGCGCTAGGTTTTTTTCAACATTTACGCGAAGTCATGAACCCGGACGATTTGCTGTTTATCGGGTTCGATTTGCAAAAAGACCCGCACGTGATTCTTCAGGCGTACGATGATGCTCAAGGGGTGACGGCGGCCTTCAACCTGAATTTGCTGCATCGGATTAACCGTCAACTTGACGCCAATTTTGATGTGAAGAAATTTTCCCACTACGCCACCTATCATCCCATTGAATCGTCCGCACGTTCGTTTTTAATCAGCAACGAAGAGCATGATGTGCTGGTCGGGACGTTAAATCGTAGGTTCCATTTCAAGCAATGGGAGCCAATTTTTATGGAAATTTCGCAAAAGTATACCCTTGCAATGATTGCCGATTTAGCGCAGACCAGCGGTTTTCAAGTCGCTAGAAATTTCTTTGATCGAAATTATTATTTTGCGGATTCGCTCTGGAGAATGGCTTAGTTGTTGTGTAATAGAAGGAAGTAGTAATTAATAAAAGCACTTCTTTCAATTTCTAAGTTGAAAGAAGTGCTTTACTTCAGTGCCACGGCAAATTATGGCGCAACTGATTGTCGAAGTTCGCTTCGCAGTTTTTCAATTTCTTCCATTTTACTTTGTACCTTGGCGAATAATTCGGCTTGCGATTTGATTCCTTCGGCAATCAGGAAGTTGGCGGCATCGGCGCGGCTTTTATAAATTCCGGCGGAAACCAAAGTGTCAATTGCGTCGGATTCACTGTCTGCCAATCGCAAAAGGACAGTCGTATCCCGGACATTCACGGCACGTTCAACGGCTTTGTTGATGGTATCGGGAGCCTTGGAAATAAAGTCGCGGATCGCATTGACGACATCGTCGACAGGCGTATTTTTGTTTTGCTGATGCGGGGTAGTGACAATTGGAACTATTTGGTCGTTGTTTTGATCTGACATGATTTTCTCCTGGATTTTAGTGGCTTTAGTGCCACTGGTAGATACGAAGTATTTAAATAAAAGTTCGGATAAGCGTACAACGAACATCCTGTTTGTTGCTCCATTCGGAGGCGCAAACGAGACGTTTACGATACACTTTTATTGCTCCGGTTCAATGAGCGGCTCGATTTTCGTAAAGCCCAGCCCGTACGCGACCAAAATGAAAGGGAATTGATTTAGCTTGGCGTGATAATTTTCAATGCTCGTAAAGTAATCTTTTCGTGCGCTCGAAGTCCGATTCTTTGCACCTTCTAATTCACTGCTCAGCCGTAAAAAAGCATCGTTGGTTTTTAAAGCTTCATTCTCATCAGCCAAATGTGCCAACGGTTCGATGCTGGTTTTCAAATCGCGGATGGCATTTTTAACTTGCTCGGATTCTTTTGATTCCTGTGCTTTCTTGTAGGCTTCGCGCGCAATATTTAGCGGAGCCAATGCTTCAGGGTCTTTTTTTAATACTGCTTTGGCCGTATCAAGCAATTTGAAAGCAGCCTCGCCATAGTTCGTTTCAGCCTGTAAATATTGGTTATAAACGGTATCTACTGATTTTCGTGACACTGTCAGCTCACCTTTCGCGT
>JANMQE010000213.1:0-2480 GCA_031370195.1 Phyllobacteriaceae bacterium | reverse complement strand
TGCCGAGCGCCTGCACCAGCTCTACGGAGGCAACAGTGAGGCCAACACGATGCGCCAGTCGCATCGCCACAAACTCCGCCTTCACCACATTGTAGAGGTCATTGCTGGCGGAGAATTTGGCGATGTACTTCCTGTCATCAGCATCAATCAACGCCTTGGGGCGTGCGCCTCCTAGTGACGTGCCATGTTGAAGTGCCTGATCAAGATCGGGAGACAGCAGCACGCCTTTTTCGACACGCTCTGCTGATTGCATCAGCTCTTCGAGCGTCGCTTTTGACTGTTGGCGCGGGACGTAAACCGTTGCGGAGCCTTGAAAATCAAGTGCTCCGATGCGGTCAGAGCCGGAGTCCAGCAGATAGGTGAGCTCGTCAAGTTCCGCGCTGTCCGCACTCGGCCCTTTCAACCCCAGAGTCCGGTTGAGGATAACCCGCCTGCCCCACGCATCGGGCGAGGCGTCGCGTATGCAGTTAGGCAATTGCAATTTGTCATGCAGCGGAATTTCACCGGCTTTCAGCGGCAATTCCGGATCATAAATCGCCATGGCATTGTTTCTGGCCAAATAGCTTTGCCCGTAGTTGAACACAAGTCGTCCGTCGCTCTGCCGCGCCAAACGCCCGGCGACAACGGGTTGCGTTTCGTGCGGCAGCCAGATCCAGACATAGGCCTCATCATGACGGTGGTCAGAAGTCATCCTTCACCACCGTTGCTTTTTTGCGAATGGATTTTGGCAGGAGCCGTAGTTTTTCTTCTTGCTCGTTCAAACGCAGCGTCAAGCGCCCGCGGTCTTCCTCAAACAGCGGAACGCCCACGATGGCCGCTGCCTCAAAGGCAAGGCCGATACCACAACGAGGGTCACCCTGCTCGATGCGCTGGATCAAATCACGCGACGCACCGACCCGCTCCGCCAGTTGCGCCACGCTGAGTTTACGTTCAATGCGATTGATGCGGATAAGCTGGCCAAGCACAATGACTGCTTCCCGCCCATAGCGTGAATATGTCCGCGCCTGTTCAGCAGGCTTGTCCGTTGCCATCATTGCGAATTCCTGTTGTCATCAGGCCCGCTATCAGAAAATCGGAATGGTGTCAACATAGTGACTTATTTGTAAGTCATAACATTTAATGTGACTTGTGTGTAAGTCATTTTGGTGATCAAGGAGTTATAAACCCAGCACCAAACACCATGAACACAACCCCAGACCTGAATTAGAAGCTCCGCACGCTGGTGCCCAGATCCTCCAGCTGCCTTGATGATGGCAGCCGTTCGTTGCGCGTCAAGCCAGGCTCAAGATCGCAGATCAGGATGCATTGATCATGGCTCGCACGCGCCAGATCCTTGCCGTCGGGCAGCACGACGCCACTCAGGCCAGTGTAGCGCTGGTCGCGCTCAACACCGCACATGTTGGCATAGACGATGGCAACGCCGTTCTCCAACGCCCGGGCGCGCACCAGCGTGGTTGGAACCTCGAAATAGGGCTCCATGTTGGCGGTCGGCACAAAGACGATTTCCGCGCCACGTCTTTTCATGTCGCGGCTGACTTCCGGGAATTCGATGTCGTAGCAAATGGCCAGTCCGCAGCTGCGACCTGCCAGCTTGAACACGGGAAATTCCGTGCCTGCGCAATAGGTCTGCTTTTCCTTGGCACCAAACAGAAATACCTTGTGATGGTGCCCGACAATCTCGCCGTCCGCAGCGATCGCAATCGCCGAATTGTAGAGGTCTGCGCCGCGTCTTTCGGCAAAACCTGTGATGATCGCAACATGGCGGGTAGCGGCAATTTCTTGCAAACGGCGCACTGATGGCCCGTCAATTTCTTCAGCCAGCGTTTCGACCTCATCGCCGATGTTATAGCCGCTCAGGAACAGCTCCGGAAACACGACAACATCTATCTGCAGCGACTTCGCTGACTGGCAATGCCGCTCAATGGTGGCAAGATTTGCCGCCACATCGCCGTACGCCGGCGTTGACTGATTGATCAGGACTTTCATGGCACGCCTTAAACTGAAAGCCCGGCGGCGACATTGCCGCCGGGAACAAACGTCGGATTACTTCAGCAGATTGGTCCATAGACGGTCGTAAAGCTTCACCACCTCAGGATCACACGGCGGCACAAACTCCGGCTTTGGCGCACCGGCTGGCGGGTTCATTTCAAGCGCCCCGACGAATTTTGCGTCGAGGAACGGCTCAGTGCCTTCAACGCCTGCACTGTAGCTGGCAAAATTGGTCAGGGCCGCCGCGTTCTCCGGCTCCAGCATGAAGTTCATGAACAGCTTGGCGTTCTACAGATTTGGCGCGTCTTTGAGCACGACCATATTGTCTGCCCATGCCGTCATGCCTTCTTTTGGATAGGCATATTGAAGACTAGCCTTTTCGGTGCGGGCACGAAGACCCATGCCATTCCAGATCATGCCCGCCGCCGCGTCGCCCGAGATGAGCATTTCGCGCGAACCATCAGAGGCAATGCTCAGCCAGTTCGGCTTTG
>JANMQE010000768.1:0-4720 GCA_031370195.1 Phyllobacteriaceae bacterium | reverse complement strand
CAACTGGCGCTGCTGGAATGCTGGAGCAAAATCACATCGCCGACGTGCGGGATGTTGCACGGCTCGCAGATGCGATTGCGGACGCGCGTCCGGAACTGGTGCTGCACATGGCTGCACAGCCGCTGGTGCGGCGCAGCTATGCGATCCCGACCGAGACGTTTAATGTCAATGTGATGGGTACGGTCAATCTTCTGGAGGCCGTGCGCCAGTGCGACAGCGTGCGGGCCACCGTCGTTGTGACGACGGACAAATGCTACGAGAACAAGGGTTGGCATTGGGGATATCGTGAAGATGAGCCGCTGGGAGGGCATGATCCGTACAGTGCCAGCAAGGCGGCGGCTGAATTGGTTGTGGCGAGTTACCGCCGGTCGTTTTTTACGGGACAGTCATGCCTGTTGGCGAGCGCGCGGGCGGGCAATGTCATCGGCGGCGGCGACTGGAGCGAGGACCGGCTCATTCCGGACGCCGCGCGCGCGGTGGAAGCCGGCAACCCGCTCATCATCCGCAATCCCGCCGCGACACGTCCGTGGCAGCATGTGCTGGATTGCCTGAACGGCTATTTGACGCTTTCGCAAAAACTGCTCTCAGGCGATGAGCGTTGCGCATCCGCCTACAATATCGGGCCGGACAGCGCTTCAAACCTGTCTGTTCATGACATTCTGACCAAGTTGAAGCGATCCTGGCCGAAGTTGGATTGGCAGGTGCGGACATCCAACGAGGACGCTGCAAAACACGAGGCTGCGTTTCTTTATCTTGATTCAAGCAAAGCGAAGCAGGAGCTTGGATGGAAGCCGGTCTGGAGCATTGACGAGGCGCTGCAAGCGACTGCGGAATGGTATGTGCAGCAAACGACCAATCGCAGTGATGGCGCGCTGATGACAGCGAAGCAAATCCAGAAATTTGAGAGTGATTCACATCAATAACTTCGGCTCACCTGCGGCGGCATCTGGTCATCCGGACGAAGCCAAGACCATCCTGTTGATCGGCTCCTTTGCAGAGTCTCTGGTCAATTTCCGGGGGGTGCTGATTGAGTACATGATTGCTGCCGGTCACAAGGTTATTGCCGCTGCACCTGACATCAGCAAACAGACTCGTGCCACGTTGGAGGCATTTGGTGCAATCGTCGAGGACACGCCGCTGGCGCGCACTGGCATGAACCCACTGGCGGACGTCGCCTACTTGCGGACATTGCGAACGCTTATTCGGCGGGTCAGGCCTGACATTGTTCTGACCTACACGATCAAGCCGAACATTTGGGGGGCATTTGCCGCGAGCAGTATCGGGGTTCGTTCCGTTGCGATGGTCACAGGGCTTGGTTATGCGTTCACCGGCAAAGGCGGCACTGTGCAACAGCTTGTGCGCCGGTTGGCGACATTCCTTTACCGGCAGGCGTCGAACCGCAACAGCCTTGTGATCTTTCAAAACCCTGACGATTGCCGCGACTTTATCGATGCTGGTTGTCTTGGCGATGCTGGCAAGGTGCGGATGGTCAATGGCTCCGGTGTGGATACGGACCACTATCAAGTTGCACCGCTGCCGCCTGAGCCGGTGTTTCTGATGATTTCACGCCTGCTTGGCAACAAAGGTGTGCGGGAATATGGCGAGGCGGTTGTTGCAGTAAAGAGAACGCACCCGCATGCGCGGTTCCTTCTGGTTGGGTTCATGGATGAGGGGCCGGACGGGATTAAGCAAAGCGAGTTGGACCGCTGGATCGCAGGCGGGCTCGAATATCTCGGGCCGAAGTCTGACGTGCGGCCGTCCATCGCAGAAGCCAGTGTTTATGTGCTGCCGTCTTACCGCGAAGGCACGCCTCGTTCCGTTTTGGAAGCGATGTCGATGGGACGTGCGATCATTACCAGCGATGCTCCGGGTTGCCGCGAGACAACCATTGACGGGGAAAACGGCTTTCTGGTGCCGGTGAAAGACCCGGCTGCGCTGGCTGCCCGCATGCGGCTGTTGATTGACAATGTTGATTTGCGGGCGGTGATGGGCCAGAAGAGCCGGGAGATCGCGGTCGGGAAATATGATGTCCATGCGGTCAATCAGACATTGATGCGCCATCTTGGCTTGGTGACATGAAACGGGTGTTTGACATAGTCGCGTCGTTTTCCGCGCTTGTGCTGTTTGCACCGGTGATCGCGGTGGTTGCGCTGCTCGTCAGGCGCAACCTGGGCAGCCCCGTGTTGTTTCGCCAGATGCGCCCCGGACTGCACGGTGCGCCGTTTCAAATGTGCAAGTTCCGGACCATGCGTGACGGTGTCGACAAGGCTGGAAACCTACTTCCGGATGCTGAACGTCTGACCAAGTTCGGACGGTTCCTGCGGTCGTCAAGCCTTGATGAGCTGCCCGGGCTTTGGAATGTTTTGAAGGGCGAGATGAGCCTTGTCGGACCTAGGCCGTTGCTGATGGAATATCTGCCGCTTTATTCCGTCGGTCAGGCTCGACGGCACGAGGTTCGGCCCGGCGTAACCGGATGGGCGCAAGTAAACGGGCGCAATGCATTGAATTGGGATGAGAAATTCGCTTTGGATGTCTGGTATGTTGATAACCGGACACTGCTTCTTGATATCAAAATCCTTTGGATGACACTGCGCAAGGTTGTCGTTCGTGATGGCATTACGGCAGTCGGTGAGGCGACGATGCCCAAGTTTACCGGAAGCAAGACGTCATGACAGAGTTGGTGGGTGTATATGGCGCGAGCGGTTGCGGGAGGGGCATTCTCCCGATCCTGCGTGAGACTCTTGCCGGGCAAGATGTCAGGCTGGTGTTCATTGACGATCACGACCCGCTTCCGCATGTGAACGGGCACGATATCTTGCGCTGGCAGAGCTTTCTCGATGCGCCTGCAACACAACGCAGCGTTTGTCTTGCCATTGCGAACACCAAACTGCGCGACGAGAAAGCAAAGCTCTGTGACACGGCGGGAGTGCCTTTGCGCCAAGCCCGTGCGTCGAATGTCGTCGTGATGGACGACGTTCATATTGGCGAGGGCGCGTGCCTTTCACCATTTGTCACTCTGACATCCAACATCCGCATTGGCCGCTGCTTTCATGCCAATCTTTATTCCTACGTTGAGCATGATTGTGTGATTGGCGATTTTGTGACGTTTGCGCCGGGGGCCAAGTGCAATGGCAATGTTCATATCGGTGATCATGCCTATATTGGTTCCGGCGCTGTGATAAAGCAGGGAACACCTGACAAGCCGCTCGTCATTGGCCGTGGTGCGGTTATTGGAATGGGGGCCGTCGTCTTGAGCGACGTAGCGCCAGGCGAAACTGTCGTCGGCAATCCGGCCAAAGCCAAGCAGAAAGATCACGCATGCTGAACACACCTTTTTCGCCGTGGCCGTCATTCACCAATGAGGAGGCCTCAGCTGTTTCCAATGTGCTGCTTTCGAACAAAGTGAATTATTGGACCGGTCAAGAATGCCGGGCGTTTGAGAAAGACTATGCGGCTTGGGTGGGCACGGCTCATTCGATTGCATTGTCCAACGGCACCCTCGCACTTGATCTTGCGTTGCATGGGTTGGGTATCGGCTCGATGCACGGCGGGTTGGCTGCCGACGAAGTGATCGTTGCGCCTCGCACCTTCATTGCCTCGGTTTCTTGTGTGGTGAATGCCGGGGCGATCCCGGTGTTCGCCGACGTTGACCGCGAGAGCGGGAACATCTGCGCGGCGACAATTGCCAAGGTCGTGAGCGAACGCACCAAGGCGATCATTGTCGTGCATATCGGCGGGTGGCCTTGCGACATGGTTCCGATCATGGAACTGGCGAATGCCCGCGGGATCAAGGTGATTGAAGACTGCGCGCAGGCGCATGGGGCGCTTTACCGGGGGCGCTCTGTCGGCTCCATCGGCCATGTCGGGGCGTGGTCGTTCTGCCAGGACAAGATCATGACGACCGGCGGCGAGGGCGGCATGGTGACGACCAATGACCGTGAACTTTGGTCGCGCATGTGGTCGTTCAAGGATCATGGCAAAAGTTATGATGCGGTTTATAACCGGCAGCATGCGCCCGGATTCCGCTGGGTGCACGAGAGCATCGGAACCAACTGGCGCATGCTCGAAATGCAAGCGGTTATCGGTCGAATTCAGCTCGAAAAGATGGCGGACTGGACGGCTGCACGGTCGAGGCATGCCAAGGCGCTTCGGGCGGCACTGGCGGGTGTGGCAGGCGACTCGGGCGCAATCCGGATGCCGGAGGTTCGATGCCACGGGTGCAACGGCTGTAACGCTGAGACCGGTTGCCGTCATGCCTATTACAAATTTTATGGCTATATTCGTCCCGAGAATTTGAAGGACGGCTGGGACCGCGACCGGATTGTCCATGAGATCAATCAGGCGGGGGTTCCCTGTTTTCAGGGAACTGCCTCGGAAGTCTATCTTGAGAAGGCGTTTGATACAGCTCCGGGCCGACCGGCGGAACGGTTGCCGGTGGCGCGTGAGCTTGGTGAGACCAGCATCATGTTTCTGGTTCATCCGACATTGACGGACGCGGAGATCGCCAAGACATGCGCGGTTGCGGAGCGTATTTTGACTGCAGCGATGAAATAGGTTTGTCGCCTCGTGATGGAGAGTGCGGATGCGCCTTCAATAGTCGCATCCACGATTGACATTGGCTGTGCTGCCAACCTATCAAGGTGTTGCAAATGGTTCCCGAAAGGCTTTGGCCCCAGGGATCAAAAGGGAATGCGAGGGGTGGACCCATTCAGGGCACTTT
>JANMQE010000766.1:0-2919 GCA_031370195.1 Phyllobacteriaceae bacterium | reverse complement strand
TAATCACGAAGCTTCGGCGACTATCCGTCATCTCCCGTCCTGCGGACCTCCAGCGGGGAGAAGATGCCGACAGGCAGATGAGGGGACCGAGCCGCAAATTGCCAAATCCGGATTTGGCGCCAGCCAAGCTCTCACCCGTGGTAGATCGGCGCACCCCATGAGGCCCAGACGTAGACGGAGGCAAACAGGAAGAGCCAAACCACGTCCACGAAATGCCAATACCAAGCAGCGGCTTCAAATCCGAAATGCTGTTTGGCTGTGAAATCTCCTGCCAGCGCCCGGAACAGGCAGACAGCGAGGAAAATGGTGCCAATCAGCACATGGAAGCCATGGAAGCCGGTCGCCATGAAGAATGTCGCGCCGTATATCGAATCCTTGAATGTAAATGGCGCGTGGGCGTATTCATAAGCCTGCACGATCGAGAATATGACCCCGAGAAGCACGGTGAGGATGAGGCCATTGACCAGACCCTTGCGGTCGCCATGCAGCAGCGCGTGATGCGCCCAAGTGACTGTTGTGCCGGACAGAAGCAGGATGATCGTGTTGTAGAGCGGCAGGTGCAGCGGATCAAACACTTCGATGCCCTTCGGCGGCCAGACACCGCCGGTGAAGGCGAAACGGCTGGCCTGAATTGCCTCGCCCGAGAACAGGCTCGCATCAAAGAACGCCCAGAACCAGGCGGCGAAAAACATCACTTCGGAGGCGATGAACATGATCATGCCGTAACGCAAATGGATCGAGACAACGCGCGTGTGGTGGCCCTCATGCGCTTCCTTGATGGTATCCGACCACCAGCCGAACATGGTGTAAAGGACAATGGCCAGACCGATGAAGAATATCCACGGCGTTGCCAGTTGCAGGCCGAACAGGTGCAGCGAACCGCCCTTGAGATATTGCATCCACGCAACGCCGCCGATGGCCATCGTCAGCGCGCCCATCGAGCCGATGAACGGCCAAGGGCTGGGGTCGATGATGTGGTAGTCGTGGTTCGGTTTTGCGTGTGAATCAGCCATGATTTTCCCCGGTCAGACGCTTGAGTTTAACGCAGCTTGCGCCGCTATTGCAATTGCCCTTCGGCCTTCTTGCTCTTCGCAGATTCAGCCGAAGCAACCGGCGTTTCGTCTGATGAGGGGAAGAAGGTGTAGGAGAGTGTGATGGTTTTGATGTCTTTCAGATCCGGCTCGTTGACGATCTCCGGATCGACGAAAAACACGACGGGCATCTCAAGGCTCTGGCCCGGCTTCAGCGTGGTGTCGGTGAAGCAGAAGCACTCGAGTTTGTTGAAATAGGCACCGGCCAATTCGGGCACGACGTTGAATGTTGCCTTGCCGCGGCTTGGTGTATTGAAGACGTTCTTTGCCGTGTAGCTGATCTGTGTGGTTTCGCCGATGCGCATGGTGACATCGCGCTGGTCCGGCTGGAACTCCCATGCCAGGCCCGGTGAGACGTTGGCGTCGAAGCGGACGGTGATGGTGCGATCAAGGATTTTTTGCGACGCTTCGTCGGCCTTTTGCGTCGTGCCGCCGTAGCCGGTGACCTGACAGAACAGCTTGTAGAGCGGCACGGAAGCGTAGGTGACGCCAATCATGGTGCTGAAGAACGCGACACAGGCGGCGGCAACAATGAGATTGCCGCCCGTCTTGGGCTTGCTGGCGGCGTTTGCGGGGTCTGACATCACATGCCGCTCCCGCTCATGCCTGCGCCCATTTTGGCGAAGGTTGCGATATAGATAATGATGACGAAGGCGGCGAGCGCAATGCCGAGCGCCAGAGAGCGCGAACGCTGGGCTTTCTTTTGATTGTCGGAAAGTTTCAGGCCGTCGCTCATGTCACGCACCCGCAATCAGGAGCGGGGTGACCAGCGCTTCGCAAAGGAGAATGGCGAACAGGGCGAACAGGTAGACCAACGAATAGCCGAACAGCTTTTTGGCCGGGGCCATGACGCGGTCGCTCTCCGGCATTTGCCAGACCCTGTAGGCGTGCCAGACAAACAGCGCGCCGAGGAGCGCAGAAGACGCTCCATAGACGGGACCGGCAAAGCCGAGATACCAAGGCGCAACGCCGACGGGGGCGACGAGCAGCGCGTAGAGCAATATCTGCAGCTTGGTCGAGGCTTCGCCTGCGACATTCGGCATCATCGGAACGCCCGCTGCGCCATAATCCTTGGCCTTGAACAGCGCCAGCGCCCAGAAGTGCGGCGGGGTCCAGAGGAAAATGATCAGGAAGAGGACGGTGCTTTCGAGTGTTACCGTGCCGGTGACGCAGGCCCAGCCGATCATTGGCGGGAACGCGCCGGCGGCACCGCCGATGACGATGTTCTGCGGCGTCGAGCGCTTGAGCCACATGGTGTAGACGACGGCATAAAAGAAGATTGTGAAGGCAAGCAGCGCACCTGCGAGCCAATTGGCGAACAGGCCCAGCGTCATGACTGACAGCAGCGACAAAATAAGGCCGAAAGCAAGAGCCTCACGACCGAGGATCTTGCCGGCCGGAATGGGGCGGGATTTGGTGCGAGTCATGATGGCGTCGATATCGGCGTCGTACCACTGGTTCAGCGCGCCGGACGCCCCTGCCCCGACGGCGATGGCGAGGATCGACACGAAAGCCAGGAACGGGTTGATCGGGCCCGGTGCGAGGACCATGCCAACGAAGGCGGTGAACACCACGAGCGACATGACGCGAGGTTTGAGCAATTGGAAATAGTCACCGGCGTTCGCTTCGGAGAAGCGCACGTCTTCAGTTTGACTGGTTTCCAGAATTGACATTGACGGTTTCACTCCCTGTTGCGCTTGTTGCGCGAAGTCTTTGTGGCAAAAGGGCCGCTATGCGCGGCCCTCGCCATTTTTCTGCCGGATCACTTGATCCGTGGCAGTTGTTCCCACTGGTGGAAGGGCGGCGGGGACGGCAATTGCCATTCGAG
>JANMQE010000173.1:0-4298 GCA_031370195.1 Phyllobacteriaceae bacterium | reverse complement strand
GCTGAACATGATCGACACTTATCTCGCGGTGGCGCTGGCGCATTGCTTTTTCAATGTGCCTTTGGCGATCTGGATTTTGGAAGGATTCATCTCTTCCATTCCGAAGGAGATGGACGACATCGCCCGCGTTGATGGTTACCGATTCCCGCGCTATTTCTTCCGTATTTTGCTGCCGCAAATCGCGCCGGGTGTTGCGGTTGCCGCGTTCTTTTGCTTCCTGTTTTCGTGGATTGAGTATCTGCTCTCCAACGCGCTGACTGTCGTTGACATCAAACCTATCGGCGCGATCATGAGCCGTGCGGGCGGGGTTATGACGGGCGATGTTGCGCTGCTTGCCACCGCCAGTGTGCTGGGCATGATACCCGGTATTGTTCTGATTTTCTTTATGAAGAACCATCTCGCCCGCGGCTTCTCCATGGGTCGCGTCGTCTGACAAGGGAACCGACATGATTTATCTTCTTGCGCATTTGAAAGCCCGGCCCGGCAACCATCCCGAATTGATGGAAGCAGCAAAAGCCATGATTGCGGCCACCCGCATGGAACCTGGCTGCATGCTTTATGATCTCAACGTGTCGATCACCAATCCGCATTCGATGATATTCGTCGAGCAATGGGAGAGCCGCGAGGCGCTGACCGCACATTTTGATATGTCGCACATGAAAGTTTGGCAGAATGCCTCGGAAGGGTATTTCACGGATGTGAAGCTGGAATTGATCCATCCGGACAGGGTAGAGTTGCTTTGAGGGTGGCTAGTTTACGTCAGCTTGGAGCGAAGTGTGCCCCTCTGCCTGTCGGCAGCTCCCCCGCGAGACAGGGGATCGATGAGCGCCAAACCTTTGCAAATGGCCGCGAACTGTTGAGCGCCGATATGCCCACTTGTGGGGGAGATTTCCGACAGGGCAGAGGGGAGCGCTTCGCGCCTTGCGACCAGAATGACCGCAGGTTCTATACATGCTGACATGTCATTCAATTCAGCGCGCAGGCACATGGTCCGGCACGGCTTGGGACATAGTGGTGCTCGCTCACGACGAGCGGCATTTGCGGCGCAAGGTGTTGCGGCTGGAGCATGGTGATGACGTACTGATGGACTTTGAAAAGGCCGTCTCGCTGGAGCACGGCGATGTGCTGGTTCTTTCCAATGGCAAATTGGTGGAAGTGATTGCGGGAGAGGAAATGCTCTTGGAAATATGGCCGCAAAATGCGCTGCATTTGTCCGAACTCTGCTGGCACATCGGCAACCGGCATCTGGCCGCGCAGATTGAGGACAAGCGCATCCTGGTTTTGAACGATCATGTGATCAAGGCGATGCTTGAGGGCCTCGGCGCGCATGTGCACATTGTGTCAGAACCTTTCCATCCAACGCGCGGTGCCTATTCTGGCCATGGCGGGCACGGGCATGTCCATGATTGAACGCCCGTCATGAGCCAAACCACACTTCTGCGCCTTATGACTTTGCTTTCTCCGACCTTTCCGGTTGGTGGTTTTGCCTACTCTTCCGGGCTCGAACAGGCCGTCGCCGATCACCTTGTCAATGATCAAATCAGCCTCGGCGACTGGCTGACGTCAATTGTCCGGAACGGCGCAGTTTGGAACGATTGCGTGCTGGTCGCGGAAACCCATCGTCGGGTCGGCGCAGGCGAGCCCATACTTGAAATGGCAACGCTAGCGGCCGCGCTTGCCGGTTCAAAGGAACGGTGGCTTGAGCAATCAAATCTTGGCGGCGCATTCATTGATACTGTTCGGGCGAGCGGGCTTGAATTGCCTCTGTCAATTGCCGGGAAAATTGCCTATACGGTCGCCATCGGTGCGGTATCAGCCGCGCAGGGATTGGATTGCGAAAGCGCGCTAATTGCATTTGTCCACGCCTTCGTCAGCAACCAGATCCAATGCGCGATCCGGCTCGGTGTGCTCGGCCAGAATGGCGGTGTCGCGCTGCTGGCACGCTTCGAGGGTTTGATTCTCGAAACCGCTCATAGCGCAAATATATCCACGCTTGACGATTTGGGCGCTTCATCTTTGATGGCCGATATCTCTTCGATGCGGCACGAGACACTCTATTCAAGGATATTCCGGTCATGAGCAAAAACGGTCCCCTTCGCGTCGGCATCGGCGGTCCGGTCGGGTCCGGCAAGACGACGCTGACCGAAATGCTGTGCAAGGCGATGCGCGACCATTACTCGGTGGCGGTCATCACCAATGACATTTACACCAAAGAGGATGCGCTGATCCTCAACCGGCTGCAGGCTCTGCCCGAAGACCGGATCATGGGTGTTGAAACCGGCGGCTGTCCGCATACGGCTATCCGCGAGGACGCGTCCATCAACCTTCAAGCCATTGCGGATATGAACAAGCGGCATCCGGAACTTGACGTGATCTTTATCGAATCCGGCGGCGACAATCTTGCGGCAACCTTCTCGCCTGAACTTGCTGATATTTCGCTCTATGTGATTTCGGTCTGCCAAGGCGAGAAAATCCCGCGCAAGGGTGGCCCGGCGATCACGCGTTCGGACCTTCTTATCATCAACAAAATGGACCTTGCACGTTACGTCGGCGCAAATCTGGATGTCATGAAATCTGATACGGAGACCATGCGCGGCGCGCGGCCTTATGTGTTCACTGATATGCTTCGGCGCAAGGGGTTGGCGGAAGTGATCGGATTTATTGAGAAGGCGGGCGGGCTCGCAAAATCAACACCAATCGCCCACTGAAACGTGCCTTCGCGCTGAAACGAATCGCCTTTTTAATGGCGATCGTGTAGTTTTTGCATCATGAACAAACATCAGCTGCCCGAACACTTAACGCTCTACGACTCCGATTACTTTCTGTGGTCGCAACGCCAGGCCGCGTTGATTCGAAAACTCGAAATCACGGGCCTCGATGCGGAGAATGTGGCCGAGGAGATCGAGAGCTTGGGCAAGCGGGACCGGAGCAAGCTGCGCAGCCAGACGAGGCGCCTGATGACACACTTGTTGAAATGGCAGTTTCAACCCGGTCGGCGTGGCAAAAGCTGGAAGTCTTCCATGTCAAGCGCACGGGAAGAAATCGAATTCATTTTGGCAGACAGCCCCAGTCTGAAGACGCTGTTCAAGTCGGAACTGGTGGCCAGCTATGAAAAGGCGCGCCAGTTTGCGAGTGACGAGACAGGTCTGCCGATGGAAGCGTTCCCGTCGGAATGCGCCTATGCCGAAGCGCAGCTTATGGATTGGAGCTTTCTGCCAGACTGAAGGAGAAACTCAGCGCGCGAGCATGACCGTGCCGAACGCGCCGAGTGTCAGTTTGCCGCAATAAACCTTCGCATGGCGCGTGAATGCCTGCACGAATACTGCATCGGCATAGCCGTCGAAAATGTCCAAAACAGTGTCCTGATCGCTAAAATTGAAGACGCACCAACGCTTCTCGCCTTTAGTCGAACGCTCGAAAGACAGGATTGTCCCGCTGCTCTCAATGAATTCGAGCGCACCAGTCAAAAGGCATGGCGATGCGCCGCGCGCGTTCAGCACCGCCCGATAGTGATGCAGCACTGAACTCTGGTCCTCTTCCTGTTGCGCCAACGCCATTTGTCCGGAAGGCAGCGGCAGCCAAGGCTTGCCATCAGTGAACCCGGCGTTCGGCGCGCTGGAGTCCCAGAGATACGGCGTGCGGCAGCCGTCGCGGCCCTTGAAATCGGGCCAAAAGCGAATGCCATATGGGTCCTGCAACTGCTCATAGGTGAGCGCTGTTTCGGTCAGACCAAGCTCTTCGCCCTGATAGATGCACAACGATCCACGAAGCGACGCGAGCAGCGAGATGCAGAGTTTGGCGACCTCAGCCTCATGAGGGTGCTCAGACCAGCGCGTGACATGCCGCTCGACATCGTGGTTTGAGAACGCCCAGCAAGGCCAGCCGTCCGTTGCCACCTTGAAGAAGCCTTCTACCGTGTTGCGGATGTGTTCGGGCGTGAATTGCGGGCCGAGCAGCTCAAACGAATAGCACATCTGCAGCATTTCCGGTCCTGAAGTGTAGTCGGCCATGGTTTGCACTGACCGCTCCTCGTCGCCCACCTCGCCGACCGCGAACGCGTCATACTCGTTCAGAAGCGCGCGGAAACGCTTGAGGAACTCGATGTTTTCCGGCTGTGTCTTGTCGAAGTCATGCTTTTGCAATCCGTAAGGATTGACGGCCGGCACGGTGTTGGCCCCGGTTGCGGACGCGGGCGGGTTGGAGCGCAACTGGCGGTCGTGGAAATAGTAATTGATCGTATCGAGGCGAAAGCCATCAACGCCGCGCTGAAGCCAGAAGCGGGCAACTTCAAGTATTGC
>JANMQE010000014.1:0-2064 GCA_031370195.1 Phyllobacteriaceae bacterium | reverse complement strand
CCGGCGATTCGATCACCGTTGCCCCCGCCTTGACGCTGACTGACAAAGAATACCAGATCATGCGCAATGCCTCGATTGCGGTGCTGCGCGAGATTGGCGTCGAGACAGGCGGATCGAACGTGCAGTTCGCCGTCAACCCTGCCGACGGACGCCTGATCGTGATCGAGATGAACCCGCGGGTCTCGCGCTCGTCGGCACTCGCATCCAAGGCCACAGGCTTCCCGATTGCCAAGATCGCGGCCAAACTCGCCGTCGGCTACACGCTGGATGAGCTCGAGAACGACATCACAGGTGGCGCGACCCCGGCCTCTTTCGAACCCTCGATTGACTATGTCGTTGTCAAGATTCCGCGCTTTGCATTTGAGAAATTCCCCGGCGCATCGCCTGTTCTGACCACCGCCATGAAGTCCGTCGGCGAAGTGATGGCCATCGGCCGCACGTTTCAGGAATCACTGCAAAAGGCCCTGCGTGGCCTCGAAACCGGTCTGACTGGTCTCGACGACATCGAAATCCCCGGCATTGGCAAAGGCTCGGACACATCCGACGACAAAAACGCCATCCGCGCGGCAATCGGCGTGCCGACACCGGACCGTCTGCGCATGGTGGCGCAGGCGTTGCGCCTTGGCATGTCTGTCGAGGATGTTCACGACGGCTGCAAGATTGACCCGTGGTTCCTTGAGCAGATGAAGGGCATCACCGACATGGAAGCCCGCGTCAAGGAACACGGCCTGCCGGACGATGCCGAAAACTTGCGCATGCTCAAAGCGATGGGCTTTTCCGACGCGCGCCTTGCCGTGTTGACCGGCAAGAAGGCCAAGGAAGTTGCCTATCTGCGGAATGATCTGAAGGTGCACCCGGTCTACAAGCGCATCGACACCTGCGCGGCAGAGTTCGCCTCTCCAACGGCATACATGTACTCAACTTATGAAACGCCGTTCGCGGGTGAAACACGCTCGGAAGCGCGCGTGTCTGACCGCAAGAAGGTCGTGATCCTTGGCGGCGGGCCGAACCGCATCGGCCAAGGCATCGAGTTCGACTATTGCTGCTGCCACGCGTCATTCGCGCTGCGCGATGCGGGCTACGAATCGATCATGATCAATTGCAATCCGGAAACCGTCTCCACAGATTATGACACGTCCGACCGGCTCTATTTCGAGCCGCTGACGGCGGAAGACGTGCTTGAAATCCTGCGTGTCGAGCAGCAAGCCGGAACGCTGCACGGCGTCATCGTCCAGTTCGGCGGCCAGACGCCACTGAAGCTGGCCAACGCGCTTGAAAAGGCCGGTATCCCGATCCTCGGCACTTCGCCGGATGCGATTGACCTTGCCGAAGACCGCGACCGGTTTCAGAAGCTGCTGGTGAAGCTTGATCTCAATCAACCGAACAACGGCATCGCCTACTCGGTGGAACAATCAAGAATCATTGCATCCGAAATCGGCTTTCCTCTCGTCGTGCGCCCGTCCTATGTGCTCGGCGGCCGCGCCATGCAGATCATCCGCGACGAGGGCGGGCTGCAATCGTACCTCCTCGACACCGTGCCCGGGCTGGTGCCGGAAGACATCAAGGCCAAATACCCGAACGACAAGACCGGTCAGATCAACACACTTCTGGGCAAGAACCCGCTGTTGTTCGACAGCTATCTCAGCAACGCGACGGAAGTGGACGTCGACTGCCTGAGTGACGGCAAGAACGTTTATGTCTCCGGCATTCTTGAGCACATCGAAGAAGCGGGCATCCATTCAGGCGACAGCGCCTGCTCGCTGCCAGTGCACACGCTATCTGACAAAATCGTTGATGAACTCGAGCGCCAGACCGTCGAAATGGCCCGCGCATTGAAAGTCGGCGGCCTGATGAACGTCCAGTTTGCCATCAAAGACGATGTGATCTACGTGCTCGAAGTCAACCCCCGCGCCTCGCGCACGGTGCCATTCGTTGCCAAGACGATAGGTCTTCCGATCGCCAAGATCGCTGCGCGTATCATGGCTGGTGAACCGCTGGACGAAGCGGTAGCCGCCTATGGCGTGCAGGTGAATTCGCGCAACCTCGGCCATATCGCCGTCAAGG
>JANMQE010000803.1:0-3768 GCA_031370195.1 Phyllobacteriaceae bacterium | reverse complement strand
TCCCGCCATGATGCCCTTGTCCTCACGGAACTGGCGGCGGACTTCCTCAACGATGGAGCCTGCCGCACGACCAACTGCGGTCATTGCAATACCGCCGAAGAGGTATGGAATGAGACCGCCGAAAATCAGGCCGGCGACGACGTACGGGTTAGCCAAGTCGAACGAGATTTCGCCGATGCCTTTGAAGTATGGATACACCGTCGCGCCTTCAGCGTTCGCCGCTGCGGCGAAGAACTTCAGGTCATTCGAGTAGGCCGCAAACAAGACCAGCGCGCCAAGACCGGCGGAACCGATGGCATAGCCTTTGGTGACGGCCTTGGTGGTGTTGCCAACCGCATCGAGCGCGTCGGTGTTGTGGCGCACTTCCTTCGGCAGGCCAGCCATTTCGGCAATGCCGCCGGCATTGTCGGTAACCGGACCGAAAGCATCAAGCGCCACGATCATGCCGGCAATTCCGAGCATGGCAGTGACGGCGATGCCGGTGCCGAACAGACCTGCCAGTTGGTAAGTCGTGATGATGCCGCCGACGATGACAATGGCGGGCAGCGCGGTTGATTCCAGCGAGACTGCCAACCCTTGAATGACGTTGGTGCCGTGGCCGGTCACTGACGCTTGCGCAATCGAGTTGACCGGGCGTTTGCCGGTGCCGGTGTAGTATTCGGTGATGACCACGATCAGCGCGGTGACGATCAGGCCGATCACGCCGCAGATGAAGAGGTTCAAGCCGGTGATGGACATTCCGTCCACGACGCCGATTTCGCCCCAGCCGATGGTCAGCGATGTTGCGCCGCCAAGACCGATGATCGACAGAAGACCGGTGACAATCAGGCCCTTGTAGAGAGCGCCCATGATCGAGCCGTTCGCGCCGAGCTTGACGAAGTAGGTGCCGGCGATCGACGTGAGGATGGATGCGCCGCAGATGACCAGCGGATAGGTGATGACCGCATCAAGGTTGCCCGCACCGGTGAAGAAGATCGCTGCCAGAACCATGGTGGCGACGATGGACACGGCGTAGGTTTCGAAGAGATCAGCGGCCATGCCGGCGCAGTCGCCGACATTGTCGCCGACGTTATCGGCGATGGTGGCCGGGTTGCGTGGATCATCTTCCGGGATGCCAGCTTCGACCTTGCCGACCAGATCGCCGCCGACGTCTGCGCCCTTGGTGAAAATGCCGCCGCCAAGGCGGGCGAAGATCGAGATCAGCGAAGCGCCGAAGCCAAGAGAGACGAGTGCGTCGATGACTTCGCGGTCATCGGCCCAATGCTCGAGCGGGCCGGTGAGAACCCAGAAGTAACCGGCAACGCCGAGCAGCGCCAAACCCGCCACCAGCATGCCGGTGATTGCGCCGGACTTGAAGGCGATGTCGAGACCGCCGGCCAGCGACTTGGACGCCGCTTGCGCGGTGCGCACATTGGCGCGGACCGAGACGTGCATGCCGATGAAACCGGCGAGGCCTGACAGCACCGCACCGATCAGGAAGCCGACGGCGGCAGTGAGAGACAACAGCCACCAGGCGAGAAGGAGAACCACCACGCCGACGATGGCGATGGTCGTGTATTGGCGGGCAAGATAGGCCTGCGCGCCTTCGCGGATGTTGCCCGCAATTTCCTGCATGCGCGCGCTGCCCTGATCGGCCTTCAAGACCGTACGCGTCGTGAGAACCGCATAAAGGACAGACAACAGGCCGCAGATGATGACAAACAAAATGGGTGTCATGGCCAATTTCCTCGTTAAGCCCGGAAAATCCCCTCCCCGGGCAAGTTGAATGCGTGCGATTCGCGCCAAGGGGCGCAATGGCAACGTCGGCGGCGTGTATGCTGAATGGTGGGAGAAAGGTCAAGGCTGGGCGAAGCAGGATGGTTTGAATCGCAGACAGTTGGCGAAAGGCGCTTGAGTGGCATGAAAGGAACAAAGGCCGTAGCGCGACGTTGAGGTTGAGAGCTGTATTCAGTAGCGCTTTCGCATCGCTCTGGCCGAGGGACCCGCACAGGCCTGCCGACCGGGACAACCTACAATACTCCGTTATGAGGATTCATGATGTCCACACTCTCGCCCGCTCGCGACCTCGCCGCAAAATCGGCAAAACCCTATCCCAACGACAGCCCGGACTATCGTGCCGCGCGCGAGGCGTTGCTTGTTGAGGAGATTGAACTGCGGCGTCACATTGATCGTGTGGCAAAACAGCGCCGCGCTCTGCCACTGGGTGGCGAACCGCCAGCTTACACGTTTCTTGACGAGCAAGGAAAGAAGGTGGGCCTGATTGACCTGTTCGGAAGGCATGACACGCTGGTCACCTATTTCTGGATGTACGGGCCGGAGCGCGATCGGCCTTGCCCGATGTGCACGTCGCTGCTCGGATCATTCGACATCCCGGCAATTGACCTTGAGCAGCGCGTTTCATTGGCGGTGATTGGCCGCTCGCCAGTTTCGCGGCAGCTTGCGTTTGCGCGCGAGCGCGGATGGCGCAATCTCAAATTCTACCAGTGCGTCGGCGATGAGTTTCCAACCGAGTACCGCGGGCTTGCACCTGACGGCAGTGAATGGCCTGCTCTTGATGTGTGGAAAAAGGTCGGCGACAAGGTGCGCCACTTCTGGGCTGGCGAATCCGGCGACACCGCTGACCCCGGCGAAGACGCCCATGGCGCGCCCGATCCGACGCCGCTGTGGACCATTCTCGATCTGACGCCAGGTGGGCGCGGCACGGATTGGTATCCGAAACTTGAGTACCCAAGTTCAACGGGACGCTCTGCAACCAACGGAGACGATTGAAGAAAACGATGATATGCAGACAGCTCGGCGGAAAATGCGGTCAGAACCTATCGGCAAATTCTTGGGATGAAATGGTGTAGGCGATGACCAAACACGTGGTGGAAATGCATCCCGACGTCGCGAAGGAAATGGAGGCAATGCATAAAGAAGATCCCAAGAAATGGGGCAAGGACATGAAGCCAAAATGGGATGCGGTGGCTGAAGAATGAGCTGACGAAAAGGGCAATAGGCGTGATGCGAACATCGAAAAGAAATGAGCAATGACGACGAAGGTAAACGAAACAACGCCTGTGCGCGGCAGCGCACACGACGCGCTGTCAGTTTTTCTCGGCGAATGGCGCGCAGAAGGCACGTCATACGGTGGAACCGACCAATCCGGCGCGGATCCCAAGGCCAATGGTGTTACGTGGGTGAGTTCACATAGCACACTCTGGCACACCGGCGAGTTCTTCCTCATTCAGGAGGAGCGCGCGCAGATCGACGGGGTGGCTTTCGACACGCTGAGCGTGCTGGGCGTCGAACCCGGCGACAAAGGTCATTTCGCGCGGACCTTCGAGAACCACGGGTTCTATCGGCACTATGACCTTTCGATCGATCATCGGACTTGGTTGCTAAAGGGCAAAACGGAGCGCGCCCGCACTGTGTTCGACGCTGACGGCAACACCCAGACCATCACTTGGGAGTGGTTGCGGGACGGCAAATGGCTGCCGCTGTGCGACTGGGTTGCGAGGCGCGCTGATGAAAGTGCCGCCAAGTGAATTTGCAATTGTGACGAGGGATTAAGACAGTAACTGTGACCGCGTGTTCTGATCGAGGACTCAGTGATTTCGACATCGCCGGGTGAACGACGAGGCACTCTTTCCTCAAGCCACCACCACCCGCTTCGTTGTCACCACCCAGACCAACGCAACCAGACACAGCGCCGTCACCGGCAAAATCATCCAATTCAGCGCGTCCCAGCCCCAGACCAGCAGTATCTTGCCGGACAGCAGTGAGGCG
>JANMQE010000778.1:0-2068 GCA_031370195.1 Phyllobacteriaceae bacterium | reverse complement strand
ATTTGCCAGCTATCATTTGTGGCTAGACTGGCGCGTGACTGCACCACATTTGGCGCAACTGTTCACGGATTACGAGCCGGGCATTCACTTTTCGCAATTCCAGATGCAGTCAGGCGTCACCGGCATCAATGCAATCCGCATGTACAACCCGGTCAAACAGTCGCTCGACCATGATCCCGAAGGCAAGTTCATCCGCCGCTATGTGCCTGAATTGAAAGAGGTGTCGCCGCAGTGGATACACGAGCCTTGGCGCATGCCGGAGCCGCCAATTGCTTACCCGCCGCCACTGGTCGAACATGAAAGCGCAATGAAGCACGCCCGTGCGGAAATCAGCAAACGCTGGAAATTCGATACTTTCCGCGACGACGCCAAAGTTATCGCCAAGAAACTCGGCAGCCGCGCCAGACAGCCGGATCGCAAACCCAAGAGGCCCCGCAAGACGCAGCTTGAGTTTGATCTCTAGTTTTCGCCCAGCGCCGGCAGTCCAGCCAACAGCAGGTCAATGAACCGGCTCAATTCCTCATCCAGTGTCTCGACCGGCACGCCGACAAAGCGTTGTTCCAGACTGATCGACACAATTCCATGCACCGCCGCAAACAGCGTCCGCGCCCGCACAATCAGCTGCTGCGGGTTCAGCTTCGGCTGAAGCGCCGCCAGAGGCCCAATAATTTGCGTCAGCAGCTTAGCCTGTTCGAGTGAAAACCAATCTGGCACCTGCTTGTGAGCCGACATATGAAACTGGAACAGCGCCCACCACAGGTTCGGCTCACGCCGCGCGAAATTAAGATAGGTCTGCGCCAGAAGGTGCATTTGTCCTTGGAGATTGTCTGCCCCGGCCAGTTTCGCCGTCATCTCTTCATTAAGCCGCCGCAGCGTGCGGGCATTCACCTCAAGGATCAGCATGTCGAGGTCGGCAAAGGCCGTATAAAGCGCACCCAACGCGCAAGCGGCGTCTGTTGTGACATCGCGGGCTCGCAAGTTTGCAAGACCGCCGGACACGATCCGCGCCTGCGCAGCGTCTATCAGTCTGGTGCGCAAATCCTCGCGTTTCTCCGCCCTTTTGCTGCTCATTAACCGTCACCTTTCAATTCATGAACGTCGTTCAAAATAATTCTTGAACACTGTTCATAATCTGTTATGTTGCGTTCGTGAACGACGTTCATAAACGGAGACAAGACAATGTTCAAACAAATAGTGACACTGGTGCGCGGCCGTTCGCATGATGCGGCGGAAGAAATCATTGATGCCAATGCGCTGAGCATCCTGCGTCAGCAAATCCGCGATTGCGCCGAGGCGATCAACACAGCGCGCCGCTCGGCAAGTCTGGCCACTGCGCAACTCGATCAGGAGAAGCGCCACCATGCGCGGATTCTCGAACAGATCGCAACGCTCGAATCGCGCACGCTCGCCGCGTTGGAAAAGGAAAAGATCGACCTTGCCAACGAAGGCGCTGAGGCGATAGCCCGGATGGAAAACGAGCGTGACACCTCGCAAATCGCGCAAAACGCATTTTCCAGCGAGATCGACAAACTCAAGGCCACGCTGCGCACTGCCGAGGAACGGTTGCGCGAATTGGAGCGCGGCCAGCGACTTGCCGTTACGGCGCAACACACGATCCGGCTTCGCCAGACCAATCCAGCCTCGCACCTTAACGCGCTGAAAGACGCCGAAGACACGCTGCACAGGCTTCGTGCCCGTCAACAGCTGGAAGATGTCGCTGAAGCTGCGCTTGCCGATATGGAGGTGGCGTGGTGCCAGGAGGGACTTGAAGAGCGGTTGATCGAAGCTGGCTGCGGCCCCGCCAGTCGCTCCCGCGCCGACGATGTGCTCATCCGCCTCCAAGCCAAGATTCAATCACCGACCGAATAATCGCGCATCCAACAAGGACCAATCCCATGCAAAACACCACTTACGCCATCAAACCGAGCGACTCATGGACCATGTTCACCGTCGCCAGCTTCATTCTCTCTGCCTCAATGATGGCGGGCGGCATCTACTTTCTCGAAGCCAGCTTTGCCGCCAAAGGCTTTTACGCGATGGCTGCCATCATGCTCGTGCACACCTCGAT
>JANMQE010000741.1:0-4762 GCA_031370195.1 Phyllobacteriaceae bacterium | reverse complement strand
ATCTCGCCCCGTCCGCCGCGCCACTGCGCGCCATGCGCATTGTGGACGGCACCAGCCGCCTCGTGCGCTCACGCCCGGTCACATTCAGGGCCAGCGAAGTCGGCGAGGACGCTTTTGGCTTCAACCTGCAAAACCTCGTCCTCAATGCCGCGCTGGCAAAGCGGCTTGACACTCACCGCAACGTTCGCACCATTTCCGCGTCCGTCACCACCTACGAGAACAGCGACAGCACTATCACCGCAACACTCGACAATGGCGACAGGATAGCCGCCAAACTCGTCGTTGCCGCCGACGGGCGCGGTTCGCTTGCCCGCGATCATGCCAACATCAAGCTCCAGACCTGGACCTATCCGCAGACGGCGTTCGTCACGACTTTTGCCCACCGCATGCCGCACGACGACATGTCCACCGAGTTCCACACCGAAACGGGCCCCTTCACGCAAGTGCCGCTGCCGGGAAGCCGGTCCAGCCTTGTCTGGGTGGTGAAGCCCGAGCGTGCCGAGGCGCTTTTGGCGATGAATGCCTCGGAACTATCAGCCGCGATTGAGGAGCGCATGCAGTCGTTCCTCGGCAAGGTCACGGTCGGCACCGAGCGGCAGACCTATCCCCTCTCCGGCCAATACCCGTTGCGTTTTGCCCAGAACCGCGTTGCCCTCGTTGGCGAGGCAGCGCATGTGTTTCCGCCCATCGGCGCACAAGGATTGAATCTTGGCCTGCTCGATGTCGAAGACCTGCACGCAGCCGTTCTTGCCAGCCCCGCCGACGCCGGTTCTGCCGATGTCATGGCAGCGTACGACAGCGCGCGCCGCCCCGACGTGACAGCCCGCACCGGCGCAGTCGATGCCCTCAACAGAACATTGTTGTCGTCGTTCCTTCCAGTCCAGCTCGCGCGCGCCTCTGGCTTGGCGCTGCTCGAAATGACCCCGCCGCTGAGGGGCCTCTTCATGCGTGAAGGAATGCGCCCCGGTTCCGGTATCGGCACGATGTTCGGCTCAATGCGGAAAAAGATCGGGCGGAACCTGCCCTTTGGTGACAAAATACAGGAACACTGACACGCTCACGACCGACAGCAAGGTCGTCACAAGCACCGAAGCCGACGCCTTCTCGCTCCACACGCCATATTGCTGCGCCAGCACAAACACATTCGTCGCCGAAGGCAGCGCCGCCATCAGCACCGCCGAATAGACCCACACCGGAGGAAAATCACCGGCAAAACTCACCAGCACATAGACCAGCAGCGGGTGCACAATCAGCTTCAGCGGCACGATATAGCCAAGCTCCATCGGAAACCGCTCCATTTTCCGCAGCGCCAGCGTGACGCCCATTGCAAACAGCGCACAAGGCGCGGCACCATTGGCAAGCAGATCAACCAACCGTTCCAGCGGCTGCGGCAGGGACAGTCCCGAGAGCGCAAACGCCACACCGACCAGCGTTGCCAGAATGAACGGGTGAAGAAAAATCTTCATGAGTATCTGCCCGCCAAGTCTGGCAAATGACACAGACGATTTCTCGCTCAGTCCCATGATCAGCGGTGCCATCGTGAAGTGCAGCGCATTGTCAAAGCAGAAGATCAGCGCCACCGGCACTGCCGCCTGTTCGCCAAATGCCATCAGCGCCAGCCCCGGCCCCATATAGCCGATATTGCCGTAAGCGCTGGCAAATCCCTGGATCATCGCTTCCGGCAGCGTGTGCCGCGCCACAAGCCTAACGGCCAGCAGTACAGTCATGAACAGCAGAAACGTCGAGCCGGTCGCACCCAGCACAAAATGCCACTCGCGAAATTGCTCAACCGGCGTCTTGGACATCAGCTTGAAGAACAGCGCAGGCAGCGCCACGTAGATGATGAATACATTCATCCAGCCCAGCGCCGACACGTCAAACTTCGCCCGCCGCCCGAACACATAGCCGATAAGGATCAGTCCGAAAAAGGGCGTGACAAGGCCGGCGACCTCAAGCATGGGCGTCTTTCAAACAAACTGCCTGCAATAGACAAATGCCACCGTTGTTTTTCACGCAAAAATGCACCAGATAGAATTCCATGAGCAAGCTTAGATCAGCCAACTACAGGATCGGACAAGTCGTGCGCCACCGGATTTTTCCGTTTCGCGGACTTATCTTTGATGTCGATCCGGAATTTGCCAACACCGAGGAATGGTATCAGTCTATTCCCGCCGAGGTGCGCCCGCGAAAGGACCAGCCGTTTTACCACCTGTTCGCCGAAAACGACTCGACCGAATATGTCGCCTACGTCTCGGAGCAAAATCTCGTGCCGGACGACACAGACGAGCCCCTGCGCCATCCGCGCATCCCGGAATTGTTCGAGAAAACAGCAACCGGCCTCTACAACCCGCGCCCGAAATCCCGATCGTTGAACTGAACGCACAAACAAAAAAAGGCGGGACACTGTCCCGCCGGTACTTTTGCGACGAGAAGCTCAGTCAGAGCATGGCTCAAAATTTAGTTTGGTGGGTCAAATGGAGTGATTTTCGAGAAGCATGAGGTCCCCGCCAGTCACTTGGGACTTTCGGGCGGGGCAAGGTTTGGCGCAGGATACTTCTGGGGTCCCCGCCAGCGGCTTGCCGCTTATGGGCGGGGCAGACCTCGGGGTCCCCGCCAGCGGCTTGCCGCTTAAGGGCGGGGCAGAAATGTACACGTGAGCACCGGAAGCGCAGAAAATTTCTCCAGTTGGCCACAAAAGTGGATTTTCAGCCGCCGCTCGCGGCCTTGGCCTTGTCCTGCTCTTCCTTGAGCTTTTTTTGCTGCACGGCCTCGCGCTTGGCCATTTCCTCTTGGAGCTTCTTGTTTTGAGCTTCGAGGTCAGACTGCTTCATGCCCGGGCCGTCATAGGCCGCGCCGAAACCGGTCAGCGAAATCTTCAGCGGGTTCGGCTTGTTCTGAAAATTGACCGAGGTCAGGGTCAGATCAGCGCCCTTCTTCAGCGCGGCGACCAACTCGTTGCTCAGCGCCGATTCTGCAATGCAGCGGTCAGGAAAGCAGATCGCATACTCAACCTTGGTCGGCTTGTTCTGGCCGATCTGCATCCCAATGCCCGCCGCAATCAGGCGGCCCGTCGGCACGGAAATCTGCATGATCTTTCTTGTGACCTTGCCCTTGACCTCAATCAGGCTGACAGCCGTCAGCAACTGGCCGGAATCTGCCGTCACAATGTTCTGGACGTTGCAGATGTCATTGTCTTCCTGCTTGGCACAGACCTTGAACCAGCCTTGCGGCGCAGCTCCGGCGTCCTGCGCCAGCGCAGGTGCACCCGTCATCGCAACGGCGGCAAATGCAGCACCTGCAAACATCCGGGTCATGATCATCTTGGTGTTCGAAATCAATTCATTTTCCTCTTTCAAAAAAAGCGACGGCACAGCGCGCCCCGCCTTGAAAACTCACGCGCTTCCGTGTTGGCCAAATAAGGCAACAGGAAGGCCTGTCAAACGCAGATGGCCTGTTACACCGCTATGCCAATCGAATCCAGCGTCTTTTGCGAGCGCAAAGCATTGACGCGTCACAAAATATCCCGCCAGTTCGCGTCAGGCAACACGCGAATATGTGCCTGTTTCACACTGCACGGCAATGATAGTCTCACACAAAAGCCTCCGAATCGTGCCAAACCTTGGGCAAATTCAGGCTGACTTGCTGCCATGGCCGGAGAAAATTGATGAACTGGTTCCCAAGGTTCGCCGCAGCGGCGTTGACACTGCTCTGTTCCAACATTGCGCATGCTGAGCCGAAACACGGCATCGCCATCTTCGGCGAACCCGCCCTGCCTAGAGGATTTACCCACCTTCCCTACGCCAACCCTGATGCACCAAAGGGCGGCAACATGGGCTACGGCGTCGCCGGCACCTTTGACAATCTCAACCCCTTCATCCTCAAAAGCATGCGCACCACGGCCCGCGGCGTCATCGATACCGCATTCGGCAATCTGGTGTTTGAATCGCTGATGCAGCGTTCCGCCGATGAGCCGTTCACGCTTTATGGCCTGCTCGCAGAAACCATCGACACCGATGACGCCCGCACATGGGCCGAATTCCAGCTCAACCCCAACGCCAAATGGTCCGATGGACAGCCGGTCACACCTGAAGATGTCATCTTCACCTACGAGACGTTCACGGCCAAGGGCCGCTCGCCCTATTCCAAACGCATGGACAAAATTGCCAAGATCGAGAAGACCGGTGAGCGCGGCGTGAAGTTCACGTTCAACGAAAAAGCCGACCGCGAGTTCCCGCTCATCGTCGCGCTCACCCCGATCATCCCCAAACACGCCACACGCGCTGCCTTTGACCAACCCTCGCTCGAAATCCCTGTTGGCTCGGGACCATACCTGCTTGACAAGGTAGATCCCGGCACCCGCACAACCTTCAAACGGAACCCTGACTATTGGGGCAAAGATCTGCCGGTCAAGCGCGGGCTGGACAATTTCGATACGATCTCCATTGACTATTTCAAGGACCCGACCGCGCAGTTCGAGGCCTTCAGCAAGGGCCTCTTCGATGTCTATCCGGAAGGCGACCCTGCCAAATGGGCCAAGAACTATGATTTCCCAGCCGTCAAGGATGGCAAAGTGATCAAGGATGTCTTTGTCGCGGGCACACCGGCAAACATGTTCGCTTTCGTGTTCAACACGCGCCGTACTGCTTTCAATGAGCGCAAGGTGCGCACAGCGCTGGCCATGCTTTATGATTTTGAGTGGACCAACAAGAACCTGTTTGAAGGCGCTTATTCGCGCACCGGCTCGTTCTGGCAAAACTCGGAA
>JANMQE010000708.1:0-2607 GCA_031370195.1 Phyllobacteriaceae bacterium | reverse complement strand
CCTATCTGCTTGAGCATCTGGAACTGACGGGAGACGAGGACCCTTCAACGCTCTCCGGCGGCGAAGCGCGCCGCGCCGCGCTGGTGCGCGCCATGGCGCCGGAGCCGGACATTCTGCTGCTGGACGAGCCCACCAACCATCTGGACCTGACCACGATCGAATGGCTCGAAGGCGAGCTTGCCGGTTCCCGCTCGGCGCTGATCCTGATCTCGCATGACCGGCGGTTTCTTGAAAAAGTCACGCGCAACACCGTCTGGCTCGACAGGGGCCAGACACGGCGCCTTGACAGGGGCTTCGCGCATTTCGAGGAATGGCGTGACACGCTGCTTGAAGAGGAAGAGCGCGAACACCACAAGCTCGGCCGCCAGATCGAGCGCGAAGAACATTGGGTGCGCTACGGCGTCACCGCAAGGCGCAAGCGCAACATGCGCCGGATGGGCGAACTGGCCGATCTTCGCTCGGACTATCGCAACCGCGAAAAGGTCGAAGGCACGGTCAAACTCCAGGCCTCGGATGTGCGCGAGAGCGGTAAGCTGGTGATTGAGGCCAAGGGCCTGAGCAAGGCATTTGGCGAGCGGACGCTGGTGTCCAATTTCTCCATCCGCATTCAGCGCGGCGACCGCATCGGCATCGTCGGCCCGAACGGCATCGGCAAGACCACGCTGTTGAAATTGCTGACGGGCGAACTGGAAGCAGATTCAGGCAACTTGCGCCTCGGCGTCAATCTCGACATCGCCACGCTCGACCAGAAGCGCGACGCTGCCGACCCTGAAGAGACGCTGATGCACTATCTCACCGACGGGCGCGGTGAGAGCCTCGTCGTCAACGGAGAGCAGAAGCACGTTGTGTCCTACATGAAGGATTTCCTGTTCAAGCCCGAACAGGCGCGCACGCCGGTGAAGGAGCTCTCCGGCGGCGAAAAAGCCCGGTTGATCCTTGCGCGTGTCCTGTCGCGCCCGGCAAATCTGTTGATCCTCGATGAGCCGACCAACGACCTCGACATGGAAACGCTCGATCTGTTGCAAGAACTGGTCGCGGGCTTCCCCGGCACAGTGATCCTCATCAGCCATGACCGCGATTTTCTTGACCGCACGGTGACCTCGACGATAGCGCCGGAAGGCAATGGCAAATGGACTGTATACGCCGGCGGCTATTCCGACATGCTGGCGCAGCGCAAGGCTGAGCTTGCGGCAGGCAAGGCGGCAACAAAGGATGCCGCGCCCAGATCAATGGCAAAGCCAAATGAAGGCACCTCCCCCGCCAAGACGAGCGCGCGCCTGTCCTACAATCAGAAATTCGCCCTCGAAACGCTTCCCGGCAAGATCGAAGACGCCACCAAGAAGGCTGCGCTTCTGGAGGCCAAACTGTTGGATGCCACGCTCTTTGCCAAAGACCCGGTGACATTCAACAAAATCGTCGCCGATCTGAACGTGCTGCGCGAACGCGTTGCCAAGATGGAAGACGACTGGCTGGAGCTGGAAATGTTGAAGGCGGAAATGGAACGGGTGTAAAGCCTCCCTGGCTAAAGCAGCGCCTTCATCTCGTCTGTCAGCGTCGGCTGCTGAAAGATGTGGCCGGTCACGCCCATCACCTCTTGCGGCGTGACGAGGCCCTCCTTGTTGCGGATCATCGTCTTGAACAGCGCCCGGGCGCACAATTTGCCGCCCGACAGAAACTGCTGCTCGACAAACACCCAGCGGTCATCCCAGCCGACGATTTGCGTGGTCATTTCATAGGTCTGGAACACGGTGAGCGGGCGGCGGTAATCCGTCTTGGCGCTGCCGACCAGCGGATACCAGCCGCGCGCCCGCGCGATTTTCCAAAAGCCAAGCCTGACCATCAGGTCCAGCCGGCCAAGGTCCATGATCGATAAGAACCGGCCATTGTTCATGTGCATCTGCACATCAAGATCGTTGGGCAACACGCGCATTGTTTTGGTGGCAACATCGAGCGGGCTGAGCCGCGACGCGCGGCTGGCGAAAAGGATCGTCAGGAACATGCGGAAGATAAGATTCATGTCGGGCTCCGGAACATCGCTCATTTCGCACTTAGCGCAACGCTGCGCGAATGACCAATGGAGACACAGAAATCCGGCGAAATATGGCAACAATGTTGACCGGATTAACCAATGGAACGGGCTGGGAACGAATCAGCGACGAATCACTCACACACGCAGATTCAGGTTTCGTTCACGGCTAGATGTTGTGTGCCGGTCCCGATGATTTGCCAGATGCTGAATCGGGAACGTTCCGTTGGCGGCGGTTTCCGTCGTGCCTGTTAACCTTTGCACAGCGGCGTCGGATATTTCTTCACACTTGGCCGCAACTCGTTGAATAAATTAATATATTGGCAACAATCATTGCATTTGAATTAACGAACGGCGCATCAATTTCATGGCCGGTCTTAACATTTGGCCCATAGCAGGAACGAATCGGCGACGAATCAGAGATCGGGCCGGGTTGGCCCTTCGTTCGCACAAGATATTGTGTCTCGAAGCCCGACTTGGCACCAGCGCGCACGCGGCTTTTTGATGGTTTGACGACGCGGATGCACAGCGCATTAACGATCTGCGCCGCGCCGCATCAAAATGAGACAATCCGGTGTCTA
>JANMQE010000699.1:0-3265 GCA_031370195.1 Phyllobacteriaceae bacterium | reverse complement strand
GACCGGATAAGCGTAGGTCGTGGCAATATGGCCGTTGCGGGCAATATCCTCATAGAGTTTGACGTGCATGAGCCCGTATTCCTCCAGCGCATGCATCTTGCGCGTCTCGGTCTCGCGCGGTTCGAGGAAACGCAGGGGCTCCGGTATGGGCACCTGATAGACCAGTACCTGGCCTTCCTGCAGCTGCTCTTCGGGAATACGGTGGCGGGTCTGGATGATTGTCGCTTTGCTCGTGTGTGTGGTCACGGCGACATTCGCGACTTTCCTGAAAAAGCTGCGGATTGAGACGGCGTTTGTTGTGTCATCCGCGCCTTGGTCGATGACCTTCAACACATCATCGGGACCAAGGATCGAGGCCGTCACCTGCACGCCGCCGGTACCCCAACCATAGGGCATCGGCATTTCGCGCGAGGCAAAAGGGACCTGATAGCCGGGAATGGCAATGGCCTTCAGAATTGCCCGGCGAATCATCCGCTTGGTCTGCTCATCGAGATAGGCGAAATTGTAGGTGGCAAGGCCGCTTGTGCCCTGGCTTTCGGCACTGATCATTCCGCTGCCTCCTGCAAGGCCAGCCCGGCAATCTGGACGGTGCGTTCCTCAAACTCGCGGCGCATCTGGCGAACCAGGCCAAGTTCGGCCTGAAAATCCACATAGTGGGGCAGTTTCAGATGTTCGACAAAGCCGGTCGCCTGCACATTGTCGCAATGGGAAATGACGAATTCCTCGTCCTGCGCCGGAGCAACGATATCTTCGTCGAATTCCCGGCTGCGCAGGGCGCGATCCACAAGCGCCATGGCCATTGCCTTGCGTTCACTTTGACCGAACACGAGGCCATAGCCCCGCGTGAACTGCGGCGGAACCGTGGATGAGCCTTTGAACTGGTTGACCATTTGACACTCGGTGACGAGAATTGAACCAAGGCAAACGGCGAACCCGAGTTCGGGAATGTCCAGCTCGATTTCGACATGGCCGACACGTATTTCACCGGCAAAGGGATGGGTTCGCCCATACCCGCGCTGGGTGGAATAGCCGAGCGCCAGCAAATAGCCTTCATCGCCACGCGCAAGCGACTGCAAGCGACGGGCGCGATCCATCGGAAATGCCATCGGTTCGCGGGTGATGTCACCGATGTCTGCGTCTGCCAAACTCTCGCCGTCGCCTTCGATCAGGCCTTCGCCCGCCAAAATGTCGGCGACACGGGCTACCGCGGCGCTATCGCCTTGCTGCTGCAGACCGGTATCAACCGCGCTGTCGCTCATCAGTTCCGGGTCGAGAAGGCGGTGCGTATAGTCAAAGGTAGGGCCAAGCAACTGGCCGCCCGGCAAATCCTTGTAGGTTGCCGAAATGCGCCTTTCGATGCGCATGGCCCCGGTTTCGACCGCGCGAGAATAGCCGAAGCGGGGCAGCGTGGTACGGTAAGCACGCAGGATGAAAATGGCTTCAATCATGTCGCCACGTGCCTGCTTCATGGCAAGTGCGGCGAGGTTTGGCTCATACAGCGAAGCTTCTGCCATGATGCGGTCAACGCCGAGCGCCAACTGCTCTGCGATCTGTTCGATCGAAATCGCGGGCACGTCGCGGTCACCGCGCCGACGATCAGCAAGCAGCCGGTGCGCGTTGGCGATGGCGGCTTCTCCGCCCTTTACAGCGACATACATGTCATGGCTCCTGCATGCGCGTTGTGCGGGGGAGGCATAGGAACTGCGCACCGGCTGTGAGGATAAGGTCAACCCCGCATGGGTAGAGGCGAGAGTTCAGCTCCCACGCGCCGATGAAGTCTCTCGGCAAACCAGCCGGGGCGATCATCCGGTTGCCCTTGATGCCCGGACCTTTCAGCAGAACTGGGGCACCGCCTTGCAGCGCTTCAATTTCCACTATGATCGTGGTTGATGTGTCCGGATATTCGTCATTGCCCGGCGCAAAAGAAGACAGGGCCGGCAGTTCTGCGGAATTGGCGGCGAAGGCAAAGGCGCTGTGCTTTGGTTCGTCTGCCAGCGGCGCGCCCGCGTGAAAGCTGACCCAGCCGCGCACTGAGTCCGAGGCTAGTGATGGCGAGAGCCAGACAGGCGTCTCAAAGTCGCAGAGGGTGAGAAGTATGGACGCTGCGGCCTTGCCGAATGGTGCGGGGGCATGTGCCTGAGTCCCGGCAATGTCCACTGTACCCGGATTTGCCAAGCCATTCATGACGGCACGGAATACGGACTGCGCTTCGAACACCGGATTGGCGAAACCGCCGGACAAGGTCTGCGTTGCAAGCATCAGTCTTCTCCCCGGACCATTGTGAAGAAGTCCACCCGAGTGGCCGCTGTCTCCTGCGCTTGCCTGCGGTGTTCGCCGCTGACCCGTGACGTGATGCGTTCAAGCAATTCCTCGACGACAGACTTGTGACTGTCCGATTGTGCCATCGCATCAAACACGGCGGCCAAGCGCGCCTTTTGCCGGTGCCTGCCAAGTACATGGGCATGGCCCGCGGTGCCGTCTTCCAGCATGACGGTGGCGCGGCTCACTGCCACCTCGCCGAGATTGAAAGGTTGACCGGTTCCGCCTGTTCGCCCGCGCACCATGACCAGACCTGTTTCGGGGCCACGCACCGGCGTTATCGCGGGCTTGTCAGCGAGAGCGTCCCAGGCAGCGGCCAGTTCCGGTTCCGTGGCGAGGGCCAAAGTGTCCATCACACGCTTGCGATCCAGCTTTTCCGGATCAAATGCCGTTTCGGTCATCGCGAAATTCCAGTTGTCTATTTGTATAGACATCTATACATTTGCGAGACTATTGCTCCTGCATGACAGGGATGTGACATGATTGCGATGAAAAGAAGCGGCAATGGCCGGATCGACCGCAGTGCCGGTATCGCGCTGTGGCGGCAGGTGGCAGATCACATTCGCCGGTCGATTGCCGAGGGCATTTACGACGAGCGCATGATGCTTGCGCCGGAAATGGAGCTGGCGGCATGCCTTGGCGTCAACCGCCATACCGTGCGCAGTGCGATTGCAGCCTTGGCTTTAGAAGGTGTCGTAAGGCCAGTGCAGGGCATCGGAACAATGATCCGTCCATCACGAAAGCTCAAACTCCCGCTCTCACGGCGAACGCGGTTTTCACAGGGCGTTGGCGACCAAGCGAAGGTGGCAGGAGCAACTGTTCTGTCCCATCGCATCGAGCCAGCTGATCGCGAGGTGACGGATGCCCTCGGCCTTGAACCTTTGACGGCTTGCGTTGTCCTTGAAACGACGCATTCGGCGGATGGCGCACCGGTATCCACGGCAAC
>JANMQE010000732.1:0-1627 GCA_031370195.1 Phyllobacteriaceae bacterium | reverse complement strand
GCCTCGATCACCGACCATTTGCCGGTGCCTTTTTGCCCGGCGCGGTCAACAATCATGTCGACCATGGCCATCTTGGACTTCGGGTCCGTGGCCTTAAGCACAGCAGCGGAAATTTCGATAAGATAGGAGTTGAGCTTGCCCTTGTTCCACTCCTCGAACACCGCGCCGATCTCCGCCGCGCTCATCCCCGCGCCATCGCGCAGGATGCCGTAGATTTCGGAGATCATTTCCATATCGGCATATTCGATACCATTGTGGATCGTCTTGACGAAATGGCCCGCGCCATTCTCGCCGAGCCACGCAGCGCAGGACTCGCCCTTGAACTTGGCCGAGATGGCGCTCAGCACCGGCTCTACGCGCGTCCACGATGATTTCTTGCCGCCAACCATGATCGAAGGCCCGTGCCGCGCGCCCTCTTCGCCGCCGGAAACACCCATGCCGATAAAGGTCAGGCCGGTTTCCTTGAGCTCGTCAAACCGGCGGATTGTGTCGCGAAAGTTTGCATTGCCCGCGTCAATGATGATGTCGTTCTTGGACAGGAGATTGCGCAAGACGCCAATCTGCTCGTCGACCGCCTCACCGGCCTTGACCATAATGATGACCGGCCGTGGCGGGCGGATGGCGGCGATGAAATCGGCTTCGGAAAGACAGGGAATGATCTTGGATTTCAGCGCGCCTGCGTTGGCATGGAAAGCGGTCGTCTTGTCACCGGTGCGGTTCCAGACCGCGATCGGAAATCCCTTTTCCGCAATGTTCAAAGCCAGGTTTGAACCCATCACGCCAAGACCGATCAGACCGATCTCGGCCTCAGCCACTGCATTTGCCATCAAATATCTCCTCCGCGCCGACGCTCATGGCGCGGGCGGGAGACTAGTCAGGAATTTCAGCCGCGTAAACTGCTGCGACGGGTTTCATTCACAGTGAATATCGATTGGGCGCGAAAACTCGAATTCTCAGAGTGTCACTTAAATCGACCGCCCGTATAATGGAGACGGAAAGCGTCCTGTTTTTCTCTGATTTCCGTTTCCTGTTCTGGTTAAGTGCCGATTTCCTTCGCCTTCGTTGCGTGTAGCTCCTCGGCCAATCCGATCAGAAGTCCCTCGGGACCTCGAATGTAACAGAGCCGATACGAGTCCTGATATCGAACCACTTCATCAACTATTTCTGCACCGTGCTTTTGAAGACGTTGGAGAGTCTCGTCGATGTCACTTACGGTAAACATCGCACGCAGGTATCCCAGCGCGTTTACGGGAGCATTGCGGTGATCAGCGATTATTGGCGGAGTGATAAATCGCGACAGCTCAATTCGGCTGTGGCCGTCGGGCGTGATCATCATTGCAATCTCAACCTGCTGGTTAGCCAGCCCGGTGACACGACCAGCCCATTCTCCCTCGATCATGGCTCGGCCTTCAAGACTGAGCCCAAGTTCGGTGAAGAACGAAATCACTTCATCGAGTGACTCCACCACGATGCCGATGTTGTCCATTCTAAGTATTGTAGATCTTTTTGATTCCATGCCATTTATTCCCTTACAAAGAACGCTATGCCTAGCCGGTTCTATTTGCTGGCCGCTGGCCGGTCACCATGCCGCTGCCGCTGGGCGGCTACTCATAGCGATCGTGACGGC
>JANMQE010000590.1:0-4580 GCA_031370195.1 Phyllobacteriaceae bacterium | reverse complement strand
CGATTGTGCTGCGGGCGGGAGATTATTTCGGCGGTACCGGCACGCAGTCATTTTTTGATCTGGTTTCGGTGTCGAAACTGTCCAAGGGTGCTTTCACCGCCTGCGGCCCTGTCAACCTCATTCACGAATGGGCCTATTTGCCGGATTTTGCGCAGGCGTTTGTCAAGCTGGCGGCGGTGCGCGCTCAGTTGCGGCCGTTCGAGAATCTGAATTTCCCAAGCCATGCGATCACCGAATTGCAGTTGAAGGCGGCTGTAGAGAAGTCGGTGGGCAAGCCGTTGAAACTGGCGCATCTGCCCTGGTGGGCGTTGAGGGTGCTCGGAATTGTTCAGCCAATGATCCGCGAGCTGGTCAAAATGTCATACCTGCGGTTTGAGCCGCACCGGCTGGTCTCGACACGGCTGGCGAACCTGATTGGCGACGTTCCAAATACGCCGCTGGATGCGGCAGTCAAACAGGCCCTGATGGATCAGGGCCTGCTGGAAGCATCAGAGCGGCTTGCCGCGTAGAGCCTATTCGGCGGGTGCGGGCATGGCACCGCCAACGGTCCCCGTCGCACGCCTCGGCTTGCGGCGGAACAGGCGTTTGATGCGGTTGATGATGCCGTCCTCCGGCGTTGCGCGGGTGAACACCATCAGCGCCGACGGGGTGATGATCAAGGTCAGCACGGTCGAAAATGCCAGACCAAACACGATGGCGCTCGACAGCGATATCCACCACTGGGTGGACGGCGCGCCGATGGTTGTGTCGTGGGCGAGGAGCTCAAGATTGACACCAAAAGCGATGGGCAACACGCCGAGGATCGCGGTCGCTGCCGTCAGGACAACGGGTCGTGCCCGCTCGCGGCAGGTCTGCAGGATGGCTTCCAGCTTGTCCATGCCTTCGTGGCGCAGCGTGTCATAGGTGTCGATCAAGACGATGTTGTTGTTCACCACCACGCCAGCGAGCGCGATGACACCGATGCCGGACATGACGATGCCGAACGGCTGACCGGTGATCATCAGGCCAAGGAACACGCCGATGGTGGACATGACGACCGCTGACAAAACCAGCCAGACGCTGGTGAACTTGTTGAACTGGGCCAAGAGCACCACGAAAATCAGGAAGATCGCCGCGCCGAAGGCCTTGCCCAAAAATGCGGAGGCTTCTGCCGAATCCTGATCGGAGCCGACCATTTTCCATCCAATATTGCCGAAATCTTGCTTCTCCATCATCAGGCGCACGCGCTCCTGGACGACAGCGGCTTGCACGCCTTCCTTGATGTTGGCCTGAACTGTGATTGTCCGCTCGCCGTCGATCCGGTTGAGCGTGCCAACCGACTGGGCCGGTTCGCGGGTGACGAAGTTGGAAATCGGCACCGACCCGAGCGCCGTTTCGATGCGCAGCTGGTCAAGTGTTGCCAGTGTGCGGCGGTCTTCAGGCAGGCGCAGGCGGATGTCCACCGCGTCGTCGGCACCGGCTGGGCGATAATCCGACAGTTTGAGACCGGAGGTGACCAATTGCACGACAGTGCCGACAGAGCCCGGTCCGATGCCGTATTTGGCGGCTTCGGTGCGGTTGACTTTCAGCTCCCAGTCGATGCCTGGGATCGGCAGGCCATCTGCAATGTCGAGCACGTCCGGATCGGATTTCAGCAGTTCCACCACTTTGCGGGCGGCATCGTTGATGCCGGCCGGGTCGCTGGCCGACAGGCGGACCTGAATGGCTTTGCCGGTCGGGGGGCCAGCTGCTGGAACCGACACCTCGATGTCCACACCGGGAATGCCGGCCATGGCGACACGAAGGTCAGCCAGAATGTCGAGCGCCGGTTTGCGTTCACGCCAGTCGATGAACTCATACTGGATCGTGCCGACAACGTCCGGGGCAATTTCATTGCCCTGCCCTCCGCCGGCACCAACGCGGGTATAGACCGTCTTGATGCCGGGCCAGCCCAGAATGCGGTCCTCGGCAAGGCGGACCAAAGTGTCCTTTTCCTCAAGTGACATGTTGCCCCGCGCATGGACATACAACAGGCCATAATCGGGTTCGACATTCGGGAAAAATTCAACCCCGGCACCGATTTTGCCATAGGTGTAGGGCACAGCGACCAGCAAGGCGACGGCGAGCAGCAGGACGATCTTGGGATAGTGGATCGCCTTCTTGACGACAGCCATATACCAGCCATCGCGATGCTCTTCGATGTGGTCCGGCTTCTTGGCAAACATGGCGCCAAGTGTTGGCGTGAACACCAGCGCGTAGAGCAGCGATGCCGACAGCGTGGCGATCAGCGTGATCGGCATGTATTTCATGAACTCGCCGACAATGCCCGGCCAGAAAAGCAACGGCGAAAACGCGGCGATGCGGGTCATGGTGGCCGCCAGAACCGGGCCGGTCATCTTCTTGGCCGCCATTGAGTAGGCCTCGACCCGGTCCATGCCCTCGCTCATGCGGCGTTCGGCAAACTCGGTGACAATGATCGCATCATCGACAAGCATGCCGACGGCCAGAATGAGGGAGAACAACACGACGAGATTGACGGTCAACCCTGCTAGCGAAAGGAACAGGATGCCCATCAGGAACGAGACCGGAATGGCAAAGCCGATGAACAGCGAGGCGCGGCCGGACAGGGCGTAGAGAATGACAACGAACACGAGGATGACGGCGGTCAACACCGAGTTCTGCAAATCGTGCAGCAGTTGGCGGATCTGGTCGGATTTGTCCTGTGAGAAGGTAATCACGCCGCCGGCAGGAAGCTGGGACTTGAATTCCTCGGTGATCTTTTTCACGCCATCAACCGTGTTGATGAGGTTGGATCCGGTGCGCTTGGAAACCTCGATGGCGATGGCAGTTTTGCCGTTCAGGCGGGTGATGGTTTCGGCATCCTTATGCGACGCGCGGATTGTCGCCAAGTCGCGGGCGCGCACAACGGCGTCGGCGTTGGCAACGATTGGCAGATTGGCGACGTCTTCCGGCGTCTCGATCAGCGAGGGAACCTTGACGGCGTATTTGCCTTCAGCGCCTTCAAGTGCGCCTGCGGCAACCAGACTGTTGGAACCGGCAACGCCTCCGATCAGCTGGTCGAGTTTGAGACCGTAGGAAGACAGTTTCACCGGGTCGATGATGACTTCGACCAGATCATCGCGCGCGCCTTGCAGCTTGGCTTCAAGCACGCCGTCCACTTCCTCGATCCGCTTCTTCAACTCGCGCGCGGCATCGACCAGCACCCGCTCGGATGCATCGCCGGACAGGGTGACCACGAGCACCGGAAATTCCGACAGATTGACCTCGAATATGCCGGGTTCATCCGCGCCTTGCGGCAGGTCGCGCTTAGCGTCAGATACTTTGGAGCGGACATCGTCGAGCGCCTTGCCCAGATCGGCACCGGCATTGAATTCCATCAGCACATTGCCGCCACCCTGATAGGCGGACGAGCGCATTTCCTTCACATCCTTGATGCTTTTCAACGCCGTTTCCATTGGTCGGAGCAAAAGCCGCTCGGCGTCTTCCGGCGAAATGCCCTGATAGGTGAGCGAGACGTAGATGATCGGAATCTGGATATCCGGCTCCGCCTCTTTCGGTATCGAAATGTAGGCCAACGCGCCGGTAATCAAAAAGAACAGCAGAATGGAGATCGTCAGCCGCGAATTGCGGATCGCAAGGTCAATGATATGGCTCATGGCTTTTGCCCTTGGTGCTTACTGAAGTTCGGAAGCAAACTGTGCGGCGAGTTTCTTGATCGTTGCCGCGTCAGGCTCGACCACGGTCACGACTTCGCCATCTACGACGAAATCCTGGCCCGAAATGATGATCTTCGTGCCTTCCGGCACGCCGGTCAGAACGATGGCATCGGTGGCGTCGTCAATCAGGTCAACCGGCAGGAAAACCACCTTGTTGTCTTTATCGACCGCGCGCACACCAAGCGCGCCATCCTGATTCAAGGTGACGGCCGAGCGTGGCAGCTTGATTGCCTTGACCGGGTCGGACTTCAGGTTGATCTCGGCTGTCATGCCGGCGGGGATGTGGCCATCCTTGTTTTGGATAGCGACTTCAATGCGGTATGTCCGTGTTGCGGCGCTTGCCTCGCGGCTGATGTAGCGAACAGTGCCTTCTTCGACTGACCCGTTGACGAGGCGGATGCCGGCCGGGCTGCCGACCTTGATGGATGAAAGGTTGCGCTCGGAAATCTCACCGACCGCCACAATGGGGTCGAGCGCAATCACGGTGGCGACCGGGCCGCCCTGTCCGACAGAGGAACCGTTTTCGACCGAAATCTTGTCAATGATGCCGTCAAACGGCGCGATCACCTGTGTGCGCTCAAGTTCGGCCTTGGCCGCCTCAAACTGCGACTGGGCACCTTGCAGATCAGCGCGCACCTGATCGAGTTGCAGCTTGGCGACATTGCCGCGCTTGGCGAGCGCTTCGGTGGCATCCGCCTGCGCGCTCTTTTGCTTCACCACTTGTGCAGCCGCATCGACAGCGATCTTCTTTTCCATCGAATCCATCGACAGGATGACATCGCCCGCTTTCACCGCATCGCCCTGTTTGAAGGCGAGCATGGAGATTGTTCCAGCTGCGCGCGTGGCGAGCTCTGCCCGCTTGTC
>JANMQE010000558.1:0-1501 GCA_031370195.1 Phyllobacteriaceae bacterium | reverse complement strand
ACAGCCCCTCGGATTCGAAGATTACCAAGTCGTTGACGCGATTCTCGAAGAGACCAAGGCTTCCGACTTTGGATTGCGTTCGATCGTTCATGCCGTTATCGCCAGTGAGCTCTTTCAAAAGAAGTGAATGCACATGACCAGCTGCAAACGATTTTCGCGTCGTACACTATGGCGCGGTGCTGGGGTTACGATGACATTGCCACTTTTGGAGGCGATGGGACCGCTCCGAGCGCAAGCCTCGTCGATGTCAAACGAGCCGCCGCGACGGATGATATGCATCAATACGACGCTTGGGTTGCACACTCCGAATTTATTTCCGGCAATGGCGGGCCGTGATTATGAATTGACTCCTTATCTCGAACCGATTCGGGACTTTCGGGAGGACTTCACGGTTTTTTCAGGGCTCTCGCACCCAGAAGTCGACGGCGGACATCCGGCCGAGTTGTGTTACCTTACTTCAGCCCCACACCCGCGGGCGGACAACTTCAAGAACACGATTTCGCTCGATCAATTCGCCATCGAGCAGCTTGTGCCCGACACGCGGTTTGGATCGCTCGTGCTAGCTTCGTCATCAAGCCGCGGACTTTCCTTCACTCGCAGCGGCGTGCCGATTCCTGCCGAGGAGCGTCCATCGCGCGTCTTCAGAAGTATGTTTGTCGATGGAACTCCTAAGGAGATCGATACTCAGGTGCAGCGGCTCAAGCAGGGGCAGAGCATTATGGACACGATCATGGACGAGGCCAAGGGTTTTCAAAATGGTCTTGGCGTTCAGGACCGGCAAAAGCTGGACTAGTATTTCAGCTCGGTGCGCGAAGTGGAAAAGCGGATGGTCAAGGCTCAGGACTGGTCGCGCCGCCCAAAGCCGAAGGTCGATACCAAGTCGCCTGTCGATATCGCCAGTTCGGTCGAGGTACCCTCACGCGTGCGATTGATGATCGACTTGATGCACCTCGCGCTGCAGACCGATTCGACTCGATTCATTACGTTTGCGCTCAATGGACTCAACGCAGTGCCGGTGATTGCAGGTGTCACCCAGGATTGGCACAACTTGTCTCACCACGGTCAGGATCCCGCCAAGCTAGCTGAGCTTCGCATTGTCGAGGTCCAACAAATGCAGCTCTTTGGAGAATTGCTCACCAAGCTCAAAAGCACTCGGGAAGCGGGCGGAACGCTGCTTGACCGTACGATCGTGCTTTTCGGTAGTAACCTGGGCAACGCCAGTAGCCACGACAACAAGAACCTGCCAATTATCGTGGCGGGCGGCAGCTTTCAACACGGTCAGCACCTTGCCTTCGACCCAAAGAAGAACCCGCCGCTCTGCAATCTCTACGTACAATTCCTCCGACAGTTGGGCGCAGACGCAAATGCCTTCGGCTCCAGCACAGGGACCGTTCCGGGCTTTGAATAGCCTAAGAGGAATTGGAGAAGGCTCTCCTAGAACTCGACGCCAAATAACGCTTGGGTTTACGTGCTCGTGCTCGAGCTCGAACAGGAACAATCG
>JANMQE010000557.1:0-7980 GCA_031370195.1 Phyllobacteriaceae bacterium | reverse complement strand
GACTGAAGCCCGAACATCAGGTTGAACACCAGCAGCGCGCGCAGGATCGCCGCCTCGCCAAACAACACGTCGGCAACCGTCTGCGCCTTTTCCGGTTGAACCGCGCCCGCCAATGAGACGGCACTGTCGTCAGCAACTTTTGCCGGTCTCAGTTTCCTCATCACAGGGCGCAAGAATGGCCAAGTGACAACAAAGACGAAACCCAGAAACAGCAGCCGCACAGGATTGAGAAGATCAAAAATAGCCCAGAGATCGAGCTTGCGCAGCCATTGCGCGACAATCGGGTTGGCCTGTTCAAAAAGTGCGAGAAACACGAGGCCAACCACAAGCGGCATCAGCCAGACACCGGCGGTGGCAAACGGGATGATTTTTCTGCCTGCCGCCTTGGCGGCCCGGCGCCAGCCAAGCACACCGACCGGCGCTGCCACCGGCATGCACAACAAAAACATTGCCAACCGTTTACTCTTGGCGAACAGCGCTCCACGCAACCCGTCGGCAAGTGCCAGCGACGCGATCACAAACAACGAAAAGGCAACGCCGAATGACAGCGCAGACACATTCTCGACAAGCGGCGGCAGCGCGAGCGCATAACCGCAGGCCGCCAGCGCAAGCTGCACTCGCCCCGCAAACACCCGATGCAGCCAAAGCGCGGCACCACCCGTAAGGATGGCAAACACAACCAGCGACAGGCCAACTGGCGCATTGAACAGAATGCGGTCTGAAACTGCCGTCAATGCCAGCGCCGCAATCAGCGTTTCAGTGAGAGGCGCTGTCGGGCTTGATTGGTCCGGGGCAATGCTCATCAAGGTCACTTTCTTGCAAAATCTGTGAAGGCGCAGAAACGACCATGCGGCCCGGCAAAGCCGTATCCAGCCACCAACTGTCACTCGTCAGACAGTTCGGGAGCGAGTGTCTGAGCGCCCGGATTTCATAGAACCGTGTCGAAAGGTGTTTCATGGCGACGTTTATGACAGCGCAAATTGCAGTCCTTTGGGCGTATCGGGGGATTTGCCCTGCAAACCATGTGCAGATTTTGTGCACTTGTCAGAAATGCCACAGGCCGGTTACATCCCGCCATGCTTGAACATCCGCTCCGCTCCGTCCTTTATGTCCCCGGCTCCAACGAAAGAGCGCTGGGCAAACTGTCCTCGCTCGACATGGATGCGGTGATCATTGACCTCGAAGACGCCGTCCATCCGGACGCAAAACTTGAGGCACGCCAAACCATGGTGAGCAGCCTCGCAAACTGGAGCGCGCGCAAGCCGCTGTTGGCGGTGCGCATCAATCCGTTGGACAGCGACCACGGCCCGCAAGACCTCAAGGCGGCGCTTGAAGTCAAAGCGGAGGTCCTCGTTCTCCCGAAAGTCGAGACACCGTCAGCGATCCTTGCGCTTTCTGATGCCCTGTCCGACCTCGATGCCGATCCAGCCATCCGCATCTGGGCGATGATCGAAACCCCGCGCGCGCTCTTCAATCTCGCCCAAATCGCCGAACTGGGCCATCATCACACCGCGAGACTGAATTGTTTTGTTGCCGGAACAAACGACTTGATGAAAGAGACCGGTGTCCGTGACGTTGCGCAGATGCAGCCTTGGCTGATGCAAATCGTGCTCGCCGGAAAGGCCGGAGGCCTATCCGTGCTGGATGGTGTCCATAATGACTTCGCTGATGCGACAGGCTTTGAAGAGGCTTGTGCTGTTGCGCGAAACCGGGGCTTTAACGGCAAGACACTCATCCACCCGTCACAGATCGCCCTCGCCAATCACATATTTGCGCCGGATGAAGAGGACGTCGCCGCCGCAAAGGCGATCATCGCGGCCTTCGCCTTGCCGGAAAACAGCGGCAAGGGTGTCGTGAGTGTCGACGGTCGAATGGTCGAACGGTTACACCTTGCGATGGCCGAAGAAACCATGACTTTGGCAAAGTTCATTCGGGAGAAACAATGACATGCAACTCTACCGCTTCATCACGGGCCCGGACGACAACAGCTTCTGCCACCGCATCACCGCCGCGCTCAACAAGGGTTGGTCGCTGCACGGCTCGCCCTCGCTTACCTTCGACAGCGTCCAAGGTCGCACCATCTGCGGCCAGGCCGTCACAAAGACCGTCGAAGGAAAGGATTATGACCCCGAGATGAAGCTCGGCGAACAATAGCTCTCCAGAGGCCGCGCAAAGTCGTCAGTCACAGCTGCTGCGTCCGGCACAGTCAGGTTCCGTCGCCAGAGCTTGGCTCGTCCGGACTGAGCGTGCGCGGGGGCACCAAAATCATGGGGCCGACCATTTCTCCTGCCGCGGCTGCTGCAACATCGGCAATGCTCATGACTGTTTCGACAACAGTTCCCATGCTCGGCGGCTGCACCACGCCAATGACATCGGTCATGTCAGGCGGCGGCGGTGGCTCTGAAGCATCGGATGAGGACGGAGTGCTGCCGGCAGTGGAAAAAGGGGCACCGCCCGCCGAGCCACTCATCCCTCCGCCGCCATCCTGGGACTGTAGCGGCTCAGACCCGCCCGAAGCCAGAGACATGCCTCCGGACAATGAGCTTTGGCTGATCTCTTCACGGCGCGTCTCGTAGATGACTGTGACTTCAGGCTCTGATTCCAGATATTCTTCCGGGTCGCCCATTGCATTGCTCTCCGCAGTTGGACTGCAAGGACTGAGGTGAAGGATCTTGCAGCATGATAACTCTTGCGTCTGCGGCATATGCTACGCCTGTATGCCGCTTCATGCAAAGCCGCTTTGGCGTTCAGTCCACCTGCGCTTCCAGTGCCTCCATATCATCATCACCAAGCCCGAAATGATGGCCGATCTCATGGATGAGCACATGGGCGATGATGGTCCCCAGCGCTTCCTCATTCTCGGCCCAATAGTCAAGGATCGGACGGCGATAGAGTGTGATCTTGTTCGGGCCCTCGCCGGTCTGCGGGTTCCATAGCTCCGCGATGCCTTTACCTTCGAAAAGGCCAAGCAGATCAAACGGGCTGTCGAGAGACAGGTCATCGCTGACATCCTCGTCCGGAAATTCCGATATCTGGATGATGATGTCGCCGGTCAGCGTGCGGAATTCCTGCGGCAGATGGGCATAGGCCTCCACCGCAATTGATTCCATCTCGCTCAATGAAGGAGAAAGCCGTGCAGCCCAATCCCCTGTCTGATCAATACGCGCCATCAAAACACTCGCCTGTCACCCCGATATAGCGAGGGTCCATCATTTACGCAAAGTCGCTGAAACGAAAAGGGCGGCCCGAAAGCCGCCCCTGACTGTAGACTGGTCAATGATTACCTGCGGTCGCCCAAGAACTGCAACATGAACATGAACAGGTTGACGAAGTCGAGGTAGAGGTTCAGCGCGCCCATGATTGCCTTGCGGCCGCCAGTGACGTCGTCATCGCCTGCATAGTACATCTCCTTGATCTTCTGCGTGTCATAGGCAGTCAAGCCTGCAAACGCCACCACGCCGATTGCCGAGATGGCAAACTGCAAAGCCGAAGACTGCAGGAAAATGTTGACGATTGAGGCCAGCAGGATACCAACCACGCCCATGATCAGGAACGAGCCCATCGCCGTCAGGTCACGCTTGGTCGTGTAACCGTAAAGCGACAGCGCGCCAAAGGCCGTTGCAGTGATGAAGAAGGTCTGAACAATGCTTGCGCCGGTATAAACGATGAAGATCGTCGACAGCGAAGCACCGAGCAGTGCCGCATAGGCCCAGAATGTCGTCTGCGCCGCCGAAACACTCATCGAGTTGATGCGGAAGCTCAGGAAAAACACCAAGGCCAGCGGTGCCAGAACCAACGCCCAGCGCAGCGGCGAGGCATAGATCAGATTGGCAAAAGCCGCATTGTTCATGGCAAGCGTGTATGTGCCAAGCGCGGCAATGCCGGTGATGGCAAGGCCAAGCGCCATGAGATTGTAGACCTTGAGCATATAAGTGCGCAGGCCTTCATCGATTTCTGTGCCGCTCTGCGTTACCGAAGCGTTGCGCAGGGGGGTGTTGCGATAGTCAGACATGAGAGTCCTCTCAAAAGTTCCCCGTCGGGTCCGGTCTGCACGGCGACATCCTGCCATGCCAACTGAGGCGCCGCTGGCGGGGATCCAGCATGCCTCATGAATCTATGGGGTTGATCGATTGAAACGACAAGAGGTGCACCGATAAAAATGCGACATTGAGACCAACCGCAACCCGAAAGGGTAAATATTTGACCTGTGTTACAACGTCCGCAACACCGGAGCCGCTTTCTGGCCAAGCAGACGCCATGTTCCCGCAAGTCCAAATCCGATCGTTACAAAAAGCGAAAGTCCGACGGTCGAAAGCGCAATCCACGGCTCGGGTATGAAATTCAGCGCCATGATCCATTCAATGACAAACCACGCCGCAGCGCTGCCGGCCAGAACGGCAAACACCGCCGTCGCAAGCCCGATCAGCAAATATTCGAGCGCAAACGCGCTGACCAGCGTGCGTCGCGTCGCGCCCAGCATTTTAAGGATCACCGCATCATGCACCCGTGTCCGGTTGCCTGCCGCCAGTGCGCCTGCCAGCACCAGCACTGACGTGATCAGCGCCACGGACGCTGCAACACGCACGGCAATCGAGAACTGCCCGACAAAATTGCTGGCAATTGTCAGCGCATCCTTGACCCGCACCGAGGTGATCGCCGGATAGGCTTTTGTCACGCTGTTGAGTATTCGCGCTTCTGCTTCCGCCGTCGCACCCGGATCAGCGAGCGTCGCCAGCCAGGCATGCGGTGCGCCCTTGAGCATGTTGGGCGAGAACACCATCACAAAATTGATCGACATCGACCGCCATTCCACCTGCCGCAGATTGGCGATTTTTGCGGTGATATCGCGTCCGAGCACGTTTACCGTGACGGTATCACCAAGCTTGAGTCCAAGCTCGCCTGCTTCTTCTGAAGCAAACGACACCAGCGGCTCGCCGGAATAGCCCGCCGGCCACCATTCCCCTTCTGCCAGCGTGCTGTTTCCCGGCAGCGTCGGCGAATAGGTGATGCCCCGGTCGCCGCGCGTTACCCAGGAAGCCTCAGGCGGAACCTTGTAGTCGGCAATCTTGATGCCTTTCAGCGCCGTAATCCGCCCGCGCAGCATGGGTACTGTCGCGATGTCGGCTTGCGGCGAGGCTTCAGCGAGCAACGCCTTGAAGCCTTCAATTTCACTGCTCTGGATATCAACAAAAAAGAAATCCGGTGCCTTTCCGGCAATCGACCCCGAAATCTGGCTGCGCAAACTGTTGTCGATCAACGAGATCGCCGTCAGCAGCGTCAGCCCGAGCCCGAGCGAAATGACCACGGGCCGCGTGATCGCGCCGGGGCGGTGCATGTTGCCGATTGCCAGACGCAGGATCGTCGATTTCGACCGTGGCATGGAAGCAGCGGCCTTGATGACAAACACCGCCACGACCCCCAGCACCAGAAACGACAACACCGCACCGCCCAGAAGATACATGGCGATGCGCGGCTGCTGCGACGTGAAAATCGCCAGCGCTGCAACGAGCGCCATGACAAGACCCGCCGCCAGCTGCCAAGCCCATCCGGCTTTGCCGCCGCCCTCCAAAGTGGAATCACGGAACAAGATCTGCGGCGTTACAGATTGCGTCTTGCCAAGCGGTATCAGCGAAAAAGCCAACGTCGTCAAAAGCCCGAATGCACCCGCAAGGAGCAGCGCGCGAGGTTCAACACCGCTGGAAATCTGCAGCGGCAAAAACTGTTCCAGTGCGGAGCTGGCCAAAGGCGGCAAAATCGCCGAGACGACAAGCCCGAACACAACACCAACCGCCGCAGCGATCAAAATCTGAACCAGATAAATTTGCGCGACAAAGCCATGTCCTGCGCCAAGGCTCTTGAAGGTCGCAATCACCGGGCGCTTGGTATCCAGATGTGCCTGCACCGCATTGGCAACACCGACGCCGCCGACCAGCAGCGCGCAAAGCCCGACAAGCGCCAGAAACTGCGAGAACCGCTCGATGGAGTCTGACAAGGCAGGGGCTGCATTGGCGCTGGTGCGGATGCGAAAACCCTGACTGCTGAGCTCGTCGCGCAGGTTCTCCTGCAGCGTCTTCAGCGCCTCACCCGATGGCGGATTGTCAAGTTTCACCTTGTAGCCATACTCGGCAAGACTGCCGATGCGTACAAGGCCGGTCGTCGCAAGCGCGTCTTGTGAAATCATCAGTCTTGGCGCAAACCCGAAGCCTTCCGACAATGCATCCGGTTCCGACGTCAGCACATCGCGCAACTCGAGGGAAACGTCGCCGACTTTCAAACGGTCCCCAACCTTCAATCCCAAACGGTCAAAGAGGATCTGCTGCGCCAGAGCGCCATACAGGCCGTTCCTCTTGGCCAACGAAGCGGCCAGCGGTGTCTTGTTTGCGGTCACCAGTTGCCCATACAGCGGATAAAGTCCATCGACCGCTTTCAACTCGACCAGACTTTGGTCAGAACCGTCGTCCTTTCGCGCCATGGAGCGCAGTCCAACGCTTTTAGAGACAATTCCGAGCGCTTCAATCCGCCTGATTTCATCGCTGGTCGCTTCCCGTTGGACGAGCTCAAATCCGAGATCGCCACCAAGGATCGCCTGGCCCTGCCGCGCGATCGAACCGGCAATCCCGTCCGCAATCGTGTTGACCGAGCCGATTGCCGCCGTGCCAAGTGCAATGCAGGCAAGGAAAATTCGGAACCCTGCCAATCCGCCGCGAAGTTCGCGCAGCGCAAAACGAGATGCCAGTTTGAAATCGCCGAACCAGCCGCGCCTATGCATCAATTTTGCCCTCAGCCAGCACTTGTTTGTCTTCAATCAGAACTTGCCCCGACCGCATTCTTATCTGCCGGGCGCAGCGGCCCGCCAACTGCATGTCGTGCGTTACCAGAAGCAGCGTCATGTCGCGCTCGCGGCAAGCCGAAAACAAGAGATCAGCAACATGGCCGCCGGTTGCCAGGTCAAGATTGCCGGTCGGCTCGTCCGCCACCAGCATTGCCGGCTCTGGCGCGAGCGCACGGGCAATCGCCACCCGTTGCTGTTCGCCGCCGGAAAGCTGGCCGGGAAAATGATTCAGGCGCTGACCAAGCCCGACCTTTTCAAGCTCGGCCTGCGCCCGCTCAAACGGTACCGCATGACCGGCAAGCTCCAATGGCACCGCCACATTTTCGAGCGCCGTCATGTTTGGAATGAGATGAAACGATTGGAAAACGATGCCAATCGACCGCCCGCGAAATTGCGCCAGCGCATCTTCTGACAATTTGGTGATGTCCGTGCCGTTGACTGCAATCACGCCGGAATCCGCGCGCTCCAGCCCGGACAGCACCATCAAAAGCGAGGTCTTTCCAGATCCGGACGGCCCGACAATGCCAAGCGACTCACCCTTTTCGAGGTTCAGCGATACACCATCCAGCACCTTGACCCGCGTTGCACCCTCGCCAAGCGTCAAATTGACGTTTTCGAGCCTTAGCACTGTTTCCTGCACGCCGTTTCCTTCCTATATCCTCAACAGTCGCCCGTCTTGTATGATCCGGGCGGAACCCCGAAAGGCAAACCAGCAAATGTCGCTTCAAAGCATCCAAACACGTCTTGGCCAACTGCTGTCCATCGCGCTCATATGGGGCGTGACGGTCTCGGTTGCCAAGGCTGAACCGCTGGAAATTGTCGGCCTCGGTGACAGTCTGATGGCTGGATACGAACTTCCCGAGGGCGACGGTTTCCCGGCCGTCCTGGAAGCAGCGCTCAAAGCCAAAGGTCTTGATGTGCGTGTCGCCAACGCAGGCGTCTCCGGCGATACCACATCCGGCGGGCTGGAGCGGCTTGACTGGTCGGCACCCGACGGGACGAAACTGGTAATCCTTGAGCTCGGCGCAAATGATGCCCTGCGCGGAATTTCCCCGGCGATCTCGCGTGACAATCTCGACAAGATGCTGACGCGGCTGAAAGAACGCGACATTCATGTGGTGCTGGCAGGCATGCTCGCCCCGCCGTCC
>JANMQE010000535.1:0-2613 GCA_031370195.1 Phyllobacteriaceae bacterium | reverse complement strand
GCCCGCCGCACGTCGCGCGCCGTCGCCTGAATGCCGGTCAGCGGCTTGGCACCATCCCAGCGGCGTATGATGTGTTGCACGCCAAGCCGTTCGCAAACACTGGCGACCATCTTTGCTTCTTCAGCAGATTCTGCGCGGAGGGCGTGATCAATTGTTATCGCGGCAATTTTCGGCGGGTTGGCCAGTGTCTTGATTTGTTTGACCGCCAGCAGAAGCAGTGCGGTGGAGTCGCTGCCGCCGGATACCGCGAGGAGCACATGGCGCTTTCCTTCGAGCGGCAGAACAGCGTCCGTCATACGCGGGGTCAGCACCCGGCCTTGGATTGTTCTTCAGAAACCCGCGTCAACAGCGCTTGGCCGGACTTCGGGTATTTCTTCTGCACCTGCGCGAAGGTCGCGCACGCCACATCCTTGTTGTCGAGCGCAACCAGCGCCACGCCAAGCTTGAACAGCATTTCCGGGGCCTTCTTCGACTTCGGAAAATCCTTTTGCGAGTTCAGAAAAATTTCGGCCGCATCGCGGGTCTTGCCCTGCGCAGCCAGTGATTCGCCGAGCCAATAGCGCGCATCGGCAGTTTGCGCGTCGGCAGGGAAAAGTTCGACATGCTGGCGAAACCCGGCTTCCGCATCCTTGTATTCGCCCGCCAGCACATGGTCATAGGCCACCCGGTAAACCTCCGCAGGATCGCCTGATGCCGGAAGCGAGGCCGACTGCGGATCAGCCTCAATCACTTGCTCAATGCTTCCGCCAACCGGGTTGCCATTCTCGTCAAATTTGATTGACCCGAGCGGCTTTTCGGTCGTGCCAAGCTGCGGATCCTCGGTCGCAACATCCGCTGGAGCCTCAAGCGCCGGAGCGGCATTATCGGTAACCGCAGGCTCGTCAGCCGGAGCGGCAGCAACGTTATTGCCGCTGTCGGATGGCTTGGCCATGCCTTGCTTGGACTTTTCAAGCTCCTGGAAACGGAACTCATTGTCTTCCTGCATTTTGCGCATTTGCTCCTGCATCTGCAGGATTTGGAAGGTCAATTCCTCGACCTTGCCATTGAGCTGGCGGACGATCTCCTGCATCTCGGCAGCGCTTTGGTCCTGGGCAAGCAGAATGGTGCGCCCCGAAGGCACATCAGCTTGCGGCACCGGCACAAAGCTGTCGCCGTCAACCTCCACGCCGAGCTGCGGCACACGGACGGCATTGTCCACCGCCTGCGCAGATTGCATGGATGCGGCGCTGCCGATCACAAACAGACCGGCGGCGATAAGGCTCTTAAATCGCATAGGGCATTTCCTGTTGTCCCCGGCTGGCCCCCGCGGCTTCCGGAATGGCTGATTGCATAGCATGTGGTATGAAAGTTCGGCCAAAGTTTGTTGCACCCCAAAAGAAAAAGCGGCCCGCAAAGGACCGCTTTCTCAAAATTCGCAGAGCTGTGACAGGTTTAGCTTCCAGCGCCGCCGAGGGCAGTGACAGCGCGCCGATTCTGCGACCAGCAGGAAATGTCATCGCACACCGCAACGGGGCGTTCTTTGCCATACGAAATCGTCTTCACACGCTGGGCAGGCACACCTTGCGATGCGAGATAATCGCGGGTGGCGGCGGCGCGGCGGGCACCGAGCGCGATGTTGTATTCGCGCGTGCCGCGCTCGTCGGCATGGCCTTCGATGGTGATGGCATAATTGGGATACTGTTGCAGCCACTGCGCCTGGCGGGCGAGCGTCGCCTGCGCATCGGCGCGGACAACGGACGAGTCCGTGTCAAAGAAAATCCGGTCGCCAACATTGACGGTGAAGTCCTGCGTCGAGCCGGGCGTTCCAGCACCGGCACCGCCATTGAGGCCGAGGTCGCCGGCATTGTTTGGCAGAGTGTTCTTCTTGGACGCACAGCCGGTGACGGCCAACACTGCGACAAGCGCAATCATGATCGGGCTGCGGGTAAATGTGGCAAAGCGGCTCATGCCGGGACTCCTTCGAATTTTATCGATTTCATAGGGTTTTGAGTAATCACATCGAGGTTAACCCTCACCCAACGAACACGGTTAAATTTTCATTAGCGTGGCGAAATGGCCGGATTAAACCGGCCATTGGAAGAAGAATGCGGCCAAAAGGCGGCATTTGTGGCACGCACTACTCGAGAAGCGGCGACCATGCCGGATCGGACGCCGCGCCCGGTGTCGGGATTTGCTGCTCATTGTATCCGGTCAGATCAATCGAAAACAGCGAAGGATTTCCGCCTGCCGCCGTCTTGTAGAAACCCAGTACGCGGCCATTGGGAGCCCAGGTCGGACCTTCCATCAGGAAGCCGGTGGACAGGATGCGCTCGCCTGAGCCATCCGTCTTCATTACGCCAATCGAGAATTGGCCGCCCGACTGTTTGGTGAACGCAATCAGATCGCCACGCGGCGACCAGACCGGGGTCGAGTAAGAGCCGTCGCCGAACGAGATGCGGTTCGGCTCGGAGCCGCCTGCAGCCATCACATAAATCTGCTGCTTGCCGCCACGGTCTGATTCAAACGCGATCTGCGCGCCATCCGGCGAGTAGGACGCAGACGTGTCAATCGCCGACGAGTTGGTCAGTCGCGTCACATTGCGGCTGCGCAAATCCATCGTGTAAAGATTGGCCG
>JANMQE010000530.1:0-1947 GCA_031370195.1 Phyllobacteriaceae bacterium | reverse complement strand
TCTTGAGTCTTGAGTCTTGAGTCTTGAGCGGCGACCGCAAAGTTGACATTACTGGCCTCGGGTGCTGAAGTGGTTTTTGACTTGGGGATTCGGATGCAACCAATCTGTTACTAAACGCGTTAGTCCAACATAAGGTACGGTTGGTTATTCAACGTCCGCAAGTAGCCTAGGACGTTTTATTTGGTTTTTCCAGAAAGTATTAAGGTGACCAACGTCTCGGAGTGGGGAAGCTTGAGGACGTTCACTGCGGAGACCGCCATGTGGCACGCCAAAGCATAAATGGTGTGGAAAGCCCAAAGCCCTCGCGATGGGCGTAGGAATTATCGCAAATGCTTCTAGCGATACACCACGCCCTTCGTAGACTCAGGGACGTGCTACACGATGGCGAGTACCTCGCGTATACTCACAGACTAGGAGGCGAATGGCGACAATGAGCAACCATCTTATCCAACGAAACAAAAGTAACGAATACCAAACCAAAATAGAGACAGGCTAATTCTCAAGCCATTTCTGTAAAGTTGCGACATCGCGACCAATTGCGGCGATGCGTTGTTCGAGTAGTTTCGTGTCGGCGTGGTCGATCTGCTCTGTATGCAACGAGAGTACGCTTGGCAAACCATCCCTTCGCATTGCTTGAAACAGCTCTTCTGCGGCTTTTCCTTGTCCGAGATCCACGTCTATTACCTTGCCCCGTTCGACCACCGCATCCTTGACAAAAACGGCACCTAAATGGGGCTTGGCTACCGCATAAAGGAGAGGCCAACTGTTGGTCGCCTCGATGGTTGTATGTCGAATATCCAACGCAATCGCCATCTGCGTCACTGGTATTCCCTTAAGGACTTCTACCAGGTCAAAAACAGGTGCACCTAGGTAATTGTTGCCGGCATGATTTTGGTAAAGTGCCGTCATTCCTAGGCTTCCACAATAAGCAGCTAACTCGCGTGCATCACGAGCAAAGCCTTCCAGTTGCGGAAGAATGGGGCGATCCAGTTTGTACCGGAAGTAGCCCATGCGAAAATGGCGAACTCCCAGTTTCGATGCGGTTTGCAATATCGCTTCCGCCTCGGTGCTCTTGGCTGTATTGATATTCGTAGCCAAGAGCAAAAACTCGCGAGAACGTTTTGCAAGGGCATCGTGTAGCCTAGGCAGTTGCTCATCGACCTTGGCTGGGTCCACTTGACCACCTGCTCGAACGGTCGCTTCCAATCCGTCCACCGGATGCTTCGATAGCAAGTCAGCAACTTGCTCATAGTTCAGGTCTTGAATCGGTTTTGCAAAGATACAAATCTTGGGTCGAGTGTTTTCAATAGGCTGTGCCACCTCCATCGGAATCGTCGCTTTGGCTTTGGCTGCGATAACGGCCACCGCAGTGGCTGCGCTTGCCGCCAGTAAGGCTTGACGACGATTGGGTTGTGAATTGGAGTGCATGGTGCGAACCTTTTTGATTCCAATTAGAGCGCGGAGTTGGTCCAACACTATACTAGTCGATCGTTTGGATTGTAATTCCCATCACGATCGGTGCCGAACTGTCGGGTCCTTTGATCAACTCTATTTTTGCAAGCGGTTCTCTCGAAGCTGGCTGGATGGCCAAATAGCGAATCTGCTTGCCCTTTAAGTTGAATGCGAACTCGCTCTTGGGTACATCTACTCGGCGAATGTAATCAGCAAAGTGCTCGCCGTTAATCAACTTGTGATCTTCCGTTTTTCCATCCGCATAGTGCAGTCGAACGATCATGGAAACGCTTCCTTCCTTCGAAGCTGGGAAAGACCAACCACCCACTCCGCTGAGCAAGTGAATTGCAACGGCCGAAGTTTGACACGTTAACTCCACTTGCTTTGGCATCGTAGGCGCCATGTTGCCGTTCGGACCGTAAAGCATGATCGCATTCGGAACCCGATCCCCTTGAGGATCGACCAAAAGAAATGGAACTTCTTTGAATGTCTTGG
>JANMQE010000720.1:0-2931 GCA_031370195.1 Phyllobacteriaceae bacterium | reverse complement strand
AACCTTTATCTGACACGGCTCAAAGGGCATGGTCAGGATGGCGCGGCGCTGGCGAACGCCACCGTCAATGACTGGGTCAACGATATGGCCGAGGCGCTCGCAATCGGCAAAATGATCGGTGAGAAAGTGATAGTCGTCGGCGTATCCACCGGTGGCGGCCTTGCAACATGGGCAGCCAATGATCCGGCATTATCAAAAGAAATCGCGGGGATGGTGTTCATCTCGCCAAATTTTGGTGTGCAATCGGGCGGATCGTTTCTGCTGACGATGCCGTTCGGCGAGCAACTGGCAAATCTGGTTGTAGGCAAGGATCGTGTCTTCGAGACGCACAATGATTTGCACAAGCGCTTCTGGACCTCAAGCTACCCGACCAAAGCGCTGCTGCCGATGGGCGCGCTGACCAAGCTTGCAGCCAACACGCCGGTGGAATCCATCAAGCAACCAGTGCTGATGATTTATTCCGAGACTGACAAGGTCGTCCGGCCTGACCTCATAAAGTCAATGGCTGCCCGCTGGGGTGGCAAGGCAACGTTGACAGCATTGGCGAAGAACGACGACCCTTCCAGTCATGTGATTGCAGGTGATGCGCTGTCGCCTGGATCGACGGATGAAGTGGCGGGCATGATCATTGATTGGGTGAAAAGCCAAGGCTTTTGAGGCGCTTGCGCGGCATTGCTCACGCCAAATGCTTTGGTGAGTCTTTTGCAAAGGCGAATGCCGCGACCGACAGGCCGACCAGCAGCGCGTAGATCAGGAACAGGTTTGGGAAGGCGCCGCTGCCGTCCGCAGCGCCAGCAAATTTGAGAATCGTGCCGCCCGCGATCTGCATCATGCCGACGCCGATGATGTTGAAGAAATTCATCAGGGTGACGCCGCGGCCGAGCAGGTCCGGCGGCAGGAACGAGCGCCCGTGCGCCATTTGCAGACCGTAGGTCATGCCAAAAAGGCCGATGGCCGAGAAGACGACCCCAGTAAGGCCAAGCGTTTCTGGTGCGGCCAAGGCAAGCCACACGAGCATGATGACCTGAACGATATTGCCAGTGAAAATGACCCATTTGACACTGCCGAAGAGCTTTTCCAACGGGCCATACAAGAAGCTTCCGAAGGCCATGAACAGCGCCATGAAAAACGTGACATCACCGATGGCGACTGCGTCTGCGCCAAACGTCTCGGTGAGATACGGCCCTGCCCACAAGCCGCGAATACCGGCGGGCGGCATGTAGGCGAAGATCATCAAGGGGATCATCGGCCACAGGAATGGCATCCGCAGGAGCGCGACATAACCGGAGTAGCCGGAGCCTTTGATCCCGTCAACGCGTGGCTGGCTTTTGACAAACGTTCCGACACCAAGGCCGATGAGGATGGCGAGCACGCCAAGAGCCGCGATTGTGGGCCGCCAGCCAAACGATTGCGCCGCATAGGCAAGCGGTGATGTGCCCGCTACATTGCCCAAGGTGCCAAACGCCACGATCCACGTCGTGAAAAGCGCGAACCGCGCAGGTGATCCGGTTTTCGCGAACAGATAATACGAAGCCATCAGCACTGGCGAACAGCCGATGCCGATCAGGCTCATCGCCAAAATAACCATCCAGCCGCTCTGGGCGAGCGCGAACAGGAATGCGCCACCGCCTGCGAACAGCGGGAAGATCAGACCTGCCGTGAAGCGCGGCCCGCGCCTGTCCAGGAGAAGGCCGACGGGGAACTGCATGAACGCAAACGTCATGAAGAACATGCCGGACGCAAGGCCGAGCTCCGGCTTGGTCATGCCAAGCTCGGCGGTCAGCACCGGCGTCAGAACAGCGAGAAACGCGCGGAAGAATTGCGACATGACATAGGCCAGCGCAAGCACTGCATATCCGGCCATGCCGTCAGTTCCCCTGCTCTATTGCGAGCGTCAAGCCGCGCGGGACTTGGCGCGGTTCGGGCGGAAGCGGCGCTTCTTCTTTTCAGGTCCGGCCTTGGCGGCATCGGCCTTGGTCGGGGCAAACGCCGGGTGCAGACGCGCTGGCTGAATCTCGCCCTCGTCGCGGCGGCGCGATGGTGTTGCACCAGCGGGCTTGGCCGCCGCAGGCTTTACGTCGCCGCGCGGGTTGCCTGCACGTGGCGATGGACGCGAATTCGGGCGCGACTGGCCGCGATGGCCGAACGGCTTGCGGTCGGCTGCGGCGTCATCCTTGCGGTCCTGCTCGGTGCGTGGCTTGACCACGAACGCGGGCTTGGCCACTTCCGGGATCTTGTGACGGATCAGCTTTTCGACAGAGCGCAGCTTGTCGGCTTCGCCCGGCTCGATAAGCGTGATCGCGATGCCTTCCGCGCCGTTACGCGCGGTGCGGCCAATGCGATGAACGTAGCTATCCGTGTCGTCCGGTAGTTCGAAATTGATCACGTGGGTGATGTTCTGCACGTCAATGCCGCGGGCAGCTATGTCGGTGGCAACCAGGATCTTGTTCTGGCCGGTCTTGAAGTCGTTCAGTGCCTTCTGGCGGGCGTTCTGCGACTTGTTGCCATGGATGGCGGCAACACCGAAGCCGTCCTTCTCAAGATGGCGCACAACTGCATCCGCGCCGTGCTTGGTTCGGGTGAAGACGATGACGCGTTCCATTTCGGCCTGATTGAGCAGAGCCGAAAGGCAGGCGCGCTTTTCACCGCGCGAGACGTGGATCAGGCTTTCAACAATCGTCGTTACCGTGGTGCCCGGACGGGCGACCTCAACACGGACCGGGCTTTTCATCAGCGACTTGGCCAGGCTTTCGATCTCGTCTGGCATGGTAGCCGAAAATAGCGCGGTGCGGCGGTTCGGGTTGGTGGCGGCGGCGATTTTGCGCACGTCGTTGATGAAGCCCATGTCGAGCATGCGGTCGGCTTCATCGAGCACCAGGAATTTGGTGTTCTGGAGTTTGACAGCGCCTTCTTTCATCAGGTCGTACAGAC
>JANMQE010000452.1:0-2516 GCA_031370195.1 Phyllobacteriaceae bacterium | reverse complement strand
GTCCGTCGCCAGTGCCAGCGCGTTCTTCCCCGCGATGAACTCTCGCACCCGGAACGGCGAATCCTCCGCCAGCGCCTGCCAGAACTTCACGTTCCACAGACTCACGCTCTGTGAGATGTGTCGGTATAACCGTTTTGAGATCGCGCTTGCGACAGGCCTGCGAACGCAGAAGCCTGCCAGAGCCTGAGACCGGCCGTGTACTGCGCACCGGCAGGATCACCAGCTGGCCCTCACGATGGTCACGTCCACCTCGGCGCCCTCGTGCAGGCGCGCGCCCTCGGACAATGCGCTCGCGATCTGCACGCCGAGGCTGTTGCGGCAGGCGTCGTCGCCCGCGGTTCGGCAACCATTCGCGTCTGTTGCGCCCGACATCGACGGAGGGCATTTTCCGCCGAAATGCTCTGGTCGGTTGCGGCCGAGCTCTCCCGCCCTCCGGTCACCGCTTGTCGACTGCCGCCCGCGCCTGCCCGTCCTGCCGCACACTGCTGCCGGACGAGGCAAAATTCTGTCTCTCGTGCGGGACGCCAACGCCCACGGAGCCCGGCGTGCCGGCCCGCACGGGTGCCACGGCGGTGACCGAGGTCTCCGCCGTCACGCGGGCGCTCGCGAGCCGGTACCGTGTGCTGCAGATCGTCGGCGAGGGCGGCATGGCCACCGTCTATCTGGCAGACGACCTGAAGCACCACCGGCAAGTGGCCGTGAAAGTGATGCGCCCGGACCTCTCAGCCACGCTCGGTGCAGAACGGTTCGAGCGTGAGGTCGGCATCGCAGCGCGGCTCACGCACCCGAACATCCTGCCGATGTACGACTCCGGCGAGGCGCAGGGTTTTCTCTATTACGTCATGCCCTTCGTCGAAGGCGAGAACCTTCGCGACCGCCTCAAGCGTGAGGGGGCGCTCCCGCTGGACGAGGCACTGCGTCTGGCGCGTGAAATGGCCGAGGCGCTCTCCTATGCCCATCGCCGCGGCATCGTGCATCGTGACATCAAGCCCGCGAACATTCTGCTCAACGAAGGGCACGCCCTCGTTGCCGATTTCGGCATCGCGCGCGCAGTGGAGGAGAGCGGCGGCAGTGGCGACCTGACCAAGACCGGCCTCGCGATCGGCACCCCGCAGTACATGGCACCCGAGCAGGCCGCTGGTGAGCGCACCGTCGACGCCCGTGCTGACGTCTACGCCGTGGGTGCCGTGCTCTACGAAATGCTGGCCGGCGCGGCACCGTTCACCGGTGACACGCCGCGCGCCATCCTCACCAAGAGCCTCACGGAGTCGCCGAAGGCGTTGTCCGGGGTTCGCTCGGGCATCACGCCGGCGGTGGATGCGGTGGTGCAGAACGCCATGGCGCGCGATCCCGAGCGCCGCACGGCGAGCGCTGACGTGCTGGTGCAAGCGCTCGACGCCTTGCGAAACACGGGCACGGCGCCCGCGGTGATGGCCACTCCCGCCGTCGCAGCCACGCCGCTGCCGCGAGCTGCCACCCGCACACCACTGAAGTGGGCCATCGCGGCCGGTGCCGTCATCACGCTCGCGGCTGGAGGACTCTGGCTCCGTGGCCGCCCAGGCACTGCGTCGGGAAGCGTGGCCGCAGAGTCGGCACGGCTCGCCGTCCTGCCCTTCGAGAACCGCGGTGCCGCGGCTGATGCCTACTTCGCTGACGGCATTGCGGATGAGGTGCGTGGCAAGCTGTCCTCGGTGCGCGGGCTCGCGGTCATCGCCAGCACCAGCACCGGGGAGTACAAGGGGACCACCAAGCGACCCGATCAGATCGCGAAGGAACTCGGCGTCACCTATCTGCTGACCGGCACCGTGCGCTGGGCGCCCGGCGCCAACGGCGGTCGCCGAGTGCAGGTGGTGCCGACGCTGCTGAACGCCGCCACCGGCGAGGTCCGCTGGCAGGAGACGTACGACGCCGATGTGGTGGACGTCTTTGGCGTGCAGGCGCAGATCGCCTCTCGTGTGGCCAGCGCGCTGGGCGTGGCGCTGGCGCCGGCGGAGCGTGAGCAGCTCGCGAGCAAGTCCACCACCAACATCGGGGCGTATCAGTTCTACCTGCGCGCACGCGCGATTCCGATCACCGAAGTCACGAGGACTCCCGAACGGGTCGCCCTGCTGGAACAGGCGGTCGCCGCTGATCCGCTGTTCGCCGATGCCTGGAGTGACCTGAGCCACGCCAATTCAAACCTCTATAGCACAAGCGCGACGAACGAACGGGCGAACCGCGCCAAGGAGGCGCTCGACCGCGCCATCGAACTGGCACCCAATTCGCCAAGCACGCGCATGGCGGCAAGCCGCTATTACCTCCGTGTCGCGAAGGACGTCCCTCGGGCATCGCAGGAGGCCGAGCTGGCGCTGCGTGCGGCACCGGATGATCCGGACGTGCTCTCGGATGTCGGGTTCGTGGACGGGCAGGCGGGGCGGATTGACTCGGCGGTCGCGCGCCTGGAGCGGGCACGCCTGCGCGATCCGCGGTCCGTCTCAACGCTCGACCGCCTCGCTTCAAATTACGGCAAGCAATCA
>JANMQE010000429.1:0-2540 GCA_031370195.1 Phyllobacteriaceae bacterium | reverse complement strand
CTCGCAGAGGCGTTTGACATTGTCGGTGATGACGGGGTGATAGGTGCCGAGCACAGGTCCCAGCGCACGTGCGCGCTTTTCCGACTCAGTGATGCAGTCCTTGTAGAAGTCGTTGCCGAAGATGTTGACGCCGTAGGAGCCGGTGAGATCGTGGCTGACATTGCCGTCGACGTCGGTAACGGTGACGCCGGCCGACGACTGCACGAAGGCGCTGGTCGCAAGATGCTCGCGCACCAGCCGGCGATACTGAAACGGCACCCGGTAGGTCTCGGTGAATTGCAGGTCGGAGATACGGCTGGCGGCTTCGGCCGTCATCTGCCGCCCCCTGGCGTAGCGTTGCTCGTAGAGGCGGGCCAGCGCGAAGAAAGCGTCGTGGCGCTGTTTGGCGATCCCGGCCGGCGCGCCGTCGGAGCGGAAGAAGTCCTGAATAGAAAACTCATAGAACGGGATCAGCCGCGCCACCCGCCGCGACATCTTCGAATGTCCGGCGAGCGAGCGGTGCTTGGCCCGCGACAGCGCCAGCCGCGCCTTGAGTTTGGGAAACACGGCGGCGGCGCCGGCGGCCGCGGCTGCGAAAGAAAGAATCGGGAGGGGCGAATCCATGCCACCAGCGCTAGCCGGTCCATCTAACAGAATCATGACAATCCGGCGCCTGATCTCCGCCTTGACCCAGCAGGAGGACCTCAACTTCCTGTTGACCAACCGTATCCCGCGGGCGGCGCTGACGCGGTTCATGCGCTGGTTCAGCCAAATCGAGAATCCGGTCGTCCGCGACGCCTCGATCGCGTGCTGGCGGATGTTTTCCGACCTCGATCTGACGGAAGCCAGGAAAACCGAATTCAGCAGCCTGCACGACTGTTTCACGCGCGAGCTCAAGCCGGGCCTGCGTCCGCCCGACCCCGATCCACAGGTCGTGGTCAGCCCGTCCGACGCCATCATCGGCGCGCACGGCGCCATCGAGGACACCGAGCTGTTCCAGATCAAGGGCGCCGGCTATTCGCTGCTGGATCTGCTTGGCGATCCCAAACTGGTCGACGCCCACCGCAACGGACGCTTCGTCACGCTGCGGCTGACCTCGAGCATGTACCACCGCTTTCACGCGCCCGCCGACTGCCGGATCGAGCAGGTCAGCTTCATCAGCGGCGACACCTGGAACGTCAATCCGATCGCGCTGAAACGAATCGAGCGGCTGTTTTGCAAGAACGAGCGCGCGGTGATTCAAAGCCGCCTTTCATCCGGCGAGGCGCTCACGCTGGTGCCGGTCGCCGCGATTTTGGTGGCAAGCATCAGGCTGCATTTCCTCGATATCGCGCTCAACGCGCAAACAACGGGACCGACGGTGTTTCCCTGCGACGTCAGCTTGCGCAAAGGCGACGAGCTCGGCTATTTCGAGCACGGCTCGACCATCATCGTGCTGGCACCGGACCATTTCGAATTCTGCGACAATGTGCGCGAGGGCGCGCGGATATTGGCCGGTCAGCCGTTGCTGCGAAAGCCGGGCTGAAGTTTTGATCGGCGTCTGTCGCCTCGATTTTGCCGCCGCCCACCGTTATATGTTCGCGCTCGAACGCGATTTGAAAAGCATCAGGGAATTGAGATGGCGCGAGCGTCGGTTCTGGCGGCGGGAGGCATTGTGCTGCGGCAGCAGGAAACCCCGCTGGTCGCGGTGGTGCGGCTGCGCAAGCGCAATGAATGGGTTCTTCCCAAAGGCAAGCTCGACGACGGCGAAACCCCGCGCGATGCCGCCGAGCGCGAGGTGCTGGAAGAAACCGGTCATGAAGTATCGGTGCATGAATTCATGGGAACCCTGGTCTACGAGTCCGGCGGACGATTCAAGGTTGTGCATTACTGGCGAATGGAGGCGGGCGGCGAGGCATCGCGCGAGCTGATGGATGATGTCAGAGCGGTCGACTGGCTGCCGCTTGACGCCGCGGTCGAGCGGCTCACCCGGGCCTATGAGCGCGCGTTTCTCGAAAATGTGGGTCCGCTCGCGCTTGAAGCCGCCGCCCTTGCGAGCAAGCCCAAGGTCAGGAAGCCGTCGGTTCTCGACAAGCGGCGGCGTCAGCCGGCCGAGGCGCCGCAACCTTCGCCGGCGATGCCGGTATCGGTGGCGCCAGAGCCCGGCTTGACGTCCACGGCGATCGGATTGGATGAGCCGGCGGTTACCGGCAACGAGGTTGCCGACGCCGAAGCATCGAATCTTTCCACCGCGGCCGGGATGATGACGCAAGCCGCGGCAGAAATCTCCGCAGCCACGTTTGTGGAGCCTGCATCCGCAGACAAGGCTCCGGTTCGAGGCCGCCGCATCAATCTGGTGCAAAAGATACGGGACTGGCTGCGGCGCGCTGCCTAGCCCACGCGCGAAAAGCCTCGTCTCACCACTCTGCTGAGAGTCTGACTCAAAATTCCGCCCATGGACCGTCATGCCCGGCCTTGTGCCACGGCTGTCCGGTTTAATTTTTGTGGACAAGGCGCATGGCGTTGATTCTTCTGTGTTCCAGGCGTTTGGCGACGTTTTGGGACACGGAGAAGGATCAAGC
>JANMQE010000393.1:0-1551 GCA_031370195.1 Phyllobacteriaceae bacterium | reverse complement strand
GGCTGGTGGAGCGGAATTCGGTAGGCCCTGCCCGACATGGCAAACGGGTCTGATTGGACTGCACCAGAAACTCTGATACGAACCCTGTCTTGTCCAGAATTCTGCGGGGGAAACGCGTGAGCCGGAATTTTCTTGTTGTTGATCCCGAAGAGGGGCTTGAGACGCTGAAGGCGCTGGCGTCTGCGGTGCGCGTCAAGGTGTTGAAGCTGCTGCATGTCAACGGGCCGATGAATGTCAATGAGATCGCAGCGAAACTCGAATTGCCGCAATCGACGATCTCGTCCAACATTCAGATACTGGAAGATGCGGGGCTTATCCGCACGGAGACGCAGCGGGCCAAGAAGGGCAACCAGAAAATCTGCCACACCTCGTTTGACGAGGTGCTGGTGATGTTCAAGGACGATGCGAACGCGCTGAATGCCAACATGATCGAAGTGGCGATGCCGCTCGGGCTTTACACGAGCTGCGAGGTTTCAGCGCCATGCGGGCTGTGCTCGAACGAGGGCATTATCGGTTTGCTGGATGTGCCGAACACGTTTCTCGAGCCGGACCGGATGAAGGCGGGGCTGATCTGGTTCACGCGCGGGTTTCTGGAGTATCAGTTTCCGAACAATGCCAAGCTTTCCTCCGGCGAAATTGAATCCATGGAGTTTTCCATGGAGCTGTCGTCGGAGGTGCCCGGCACGGCAGCTGACTGGCCTTCTGACATCACTGTCGCGGTCAATGGCCTCGATGTTGGCACCTGGACCTCGCCTGGCGACTTTGGTGACAAGCGCGGCGTTTACACACCCGTTTGGTGGAAGCTGAAGGGCAGCCAATATGGTAAGCTGAAGAGCTGGCGCATCACGGATAGCGGCACATTTGTTGACGGCATGAAGATTTCGCCGGTGTCGATCAAGGACCTCGACCTTGAAAACCACCGCTCAATCCGTCTGCGCATCGGCGTCAAGGACGATGCCCGACATCCCGGCGGGATCAACATTTTCGGGCGCGGCTTTGGAAATTATGATCAGGATATCGTGCTCCGTCTGACCACTCGCCGCTGATTTCGCCACACGGCGCTTTACGTTTTCGCTTGACGCACCATGTCCGTTGCCGGATATATATCCTAAGTTTGGATATAAACCAAATATTCGGGATGATTGGGAGAGCATCATGAAGGCGTCGGTTGTCGCGCACAAGGACTATACGATTTCCAAAATCGACGACCGCATTTACAGCGCGTTTCTCGAACATCTTGGCCGGGCGATCTATACCGGCATCTATGAGCCGGACCATGCCACTGCCGACAGGAACGGCATGCGCGGCGATGTCGCCAAGCTGGTCAAGGACCTCAATATCCCCTATGTGCGCTATCCCGGCGGCAATTTTGTCTCGGCATACAATTGGGAAGACGGCGTTGGCCCGCGTGACCAGCGCCCGACCCGGCTTGACCTGGCCTGGCACACATCTGACAGCAATGCGGTGGGTGTGCACGAGTTTCAGGATTGGTGCGACACGGTCGATACCAAGATGATGCTGGCCATCAATCTCGGTTCGCGCGGGCTCGAT
>JANMQE010000365.1:0-4850 GCA_031370195.1 Phyllobacteriaceae bacterium | reverse complement strand
GTTCGTGGTGGGCAACCCGATTTCTGAACCGCCTTAGTGCGTTTAGCCGTCGATTGACTTTCTCCCGCTTTTTTCCACCCTGATCTCTGAACGCTTTGTGGATCGCCGTACGCCACAGTGTCGCATCGTACCCGACACCAGTGAGTCCGACCCAAAATGAAAACTTTAGCTCCGCCACCAGATCACTGCTCGAATGCGCCACACCACATTGTTTCTGAGCGTCAGCGATCATGCTGAGTGAATTCTGTGCCAAACGCGGCAGACCATTCGTGATCCAGTCAGCCCCATAAACCCGTGCCATTTCAAAGTCTATTCGATTGCGGAGACAAACCTCAAGGCTTTGAAGCGGGCAATAGGTCGCCTCGGAAAGACGAGTATTCCGTTCATACAGAGTTAGCGCTGCGTCGAGATCATTGGCCGATACAGACAGATATTTTGTTAGCCTGTCGCGTGATATGGTGCGCTCGAGCACCGCGTTTATTGCATCTGTTCGCAATTTATTGACTTGCCCTTGGAGAGATTTTTGCGTATACAAAATCTGTGTACCCTGGGTCGGCCTCTGCTGAAAAGCATGCTCCCGGGGTCAGTCTTTTTTGTGAGCATTTATTTGCATTCTTTCCACGTGCCACTACGTTTAATTGCGTCTGCGCCAAGGTCGCATAGACAGTTTCTAAGAACCACAATGCCCATGACTATTTCAAACTTCACCGTCAGGCATACTCAAGACCAAGGGGGCGGCCCGCGTCAATTACTCTTCACCAGAATCTGATTGCGTCAGTTATGCATCACATAGCATTTGCAGTTCACTTGGAAGGAATGGCCCGCAACAGCCTGTGCAGCGTCGTGATCGTCGAAACATCCGCCACGCCATCCACCTTCTCAGGCCGGAAATGCCGCTGAAATGCCCGGACAATCTTCTCGCTCTGCGCGTCATAAATCCCGGTCACCGGCATCTCGTAGCCGTACATCACCAGCATCGCCTGAAGCGCCTCAACCGGCTGGCCTTCATCGCCCGTTGTGAAAAACCGCCCGCCGCTGATCGGCTCCGGTTCCACAAAATGCCCGATACCCTTCGCCGCCAGCTTGCCCCACGGAAACAATTCGCCCGGATCAATCTTCCGCCCCGGCGCAATGTCTGAATGAGCCAGCACCATGGATGGCGCAATGAGATGGCGCAGTAAAATCCCCCGGCACAGCCGCATCACAGCGCTGACCTGTTTGACTGGAAACGGCCGGTATCCAAGAATATGCCCCGGATTGACGATCTCGATGCCGATAGAAACCGAATTCAGATCTGTCTCGCCCTTCCAGTAGCTCTTGCCCGCGTGCCAGGCCCGGTCACCTTCAGCCACCATCTGTACGATGTGGCCGTCCTCATGCACCAGATAGTGCGACGACACTTCCGAGTCAGAATTGCAAAGCCAGTCTTCAGCCCCCTTGCCGCTGATCATGCCGGTGTAGTGCAAAATCAGCGCGGTAACCGCCTTGCCATCCTTGCGCGCGCCAAAGTTCGGCGAAGCCCGCATTTCGGCGCTCCGGTGGTCGGGCCGCACAAGGCTCATGCCGGTGCCATCTGCGCCTGCAAGCGCGACCACGCCCGGTTGATCACCTTGATGCGCTCATTGGCAATGGCAATGAATTCTTGGGGAACACCGCGACCGGTCAAAATGTCCGGATGGTTTTCCTGCACCAGCTTGCGCCACGCCCTGCGTGCCTCGTCCAGTCCGGCATCTCGCCTAAGGCCAAGCACGGCATAAGGGTCAGCCTCGCCGTCGGCACCGTGCCGCGCAAGAACGATCTGGTAGCGACGCCCGTCAAGCTTGAAAATAACCGCTGTTGCCTCAAGAAACGCCAATTCGCTCTCATGAAACGCACCATCCGCCTTTGCAATATGAAACAGCCCGTCGAGAATGTCCTCCATCGCCGGACAATTGCCGTGTCCCGAGCCGCAAAGCTTCTCGATCTGTTCCGCATAGGCTTCAAATCCTGCGATATCCTGCTTGGCAAGGTCGAACAGCCGCGAAACATTGCGCTCCTCACCTTCGGGAATATGAAAAATCTGCTGGAACGCCTGCATCTCGTCAAACGTGACAATGCCATCAGCTTTCGCCATCTTGGCTGAAAGCGCAATCATCGCCACCGAAAAAGCCACCTGCCGCCGCGTAGCCGGGTCGCCTTCAAGCATCGTGCGCACGGCCTCGATCAACGAGGAAACCGTGCCATTCGTCACGCGGGACACCATGTCCCCAATGTTGGACCAAATCGACATGGACTGCTTCTATCAAAGGCTTGGTTCAAAATCGAGGCAGGACAGCATGACAATCCATTCGTGAAAGTGATGAATTTTCACCGTGGAATTGTCTGGATTTGTCGCCGTCACTGGATGACTCTGCAAGACTGAGGGGTGATTCAACAATGCAATCCAAACATCGCGATCTGACCGGCTTTGCCTTGGGCCTCCTCGCCGTCATCATCTTCGCCGGATCAGCGCCATTCACCCGCATCGCGCTGGAAAGCTATTCGCCCTGGTTTATCACGTTCGCTCGCGCGGCCATCGCCACAGTCGGCGCGGTCATTGCATTGCTGGTCGTCCGCCGACCGCTCCCCACAGGTCGCGCCCTGCCTGCCTTTGCCGCCGGAATGCTGCTCGTCATCATCTTCCCCGGCATGATGGCGCTGGCCTTCAAGACAATTCCCGCAGCGCACGGCGGCGTTATCATGGGCATGCTGCCAATTCTCACGGCACTCTTCGCCGCACTCATCGACGGTGACCGCCCCTCGCCGCTGTTCTGGTTCTGCACCGTCCTCGGCGGCGCACTCGTCGCGGCCTTCGCGCTGCGCGAAAGCGGTTTCGAGTTCTCCACCGGCGATATCTGGCTGTTTCTCGCCTGCCCGTTCTGCTCGCTCGGCTATGTGATTTCCGGCAAGCTGAGCCGTCACATGACCGGCTGGGAGGTCATTTGCTGGGCTCTGGTGCTGGTCAGCCCGCTCACCTTCCTTGGCGCGTGGTTCGTCTGGGAGCCCCGATTTGCCGAACCGACTTCAGCAGCCTTCTGGTCGCTGTTCTATCTCGGCGCGTTTTCAATGCTGCTTGGCTTCTTCGCATGGAACATCGGCCTTGCAATGGGCGGCATCGCCCGCGTCGGTCAGGTCCAGCTTCTGCAAACCTTCTTTACGCTCGGTCTGTCCGCCCTGCTTCTCAATGAACACATCGGCTGGGACACCATTGCCTTCGCCACCGCCGTTGTCGCGCTCGTGGCCATCGCACGCAAGGCACCAATCGAAAAGCACCCACAATAAAAAACCGGCCGGAGTTTCCCCCGGCCGGCTGAATTCAATCAGGCAGATATTACATGCCGAGAGCGGTCTTGATGGCAGCTTCAGCAGCGTCGCCAGCGGTCTTTGCAGCAGCATCGTCACCGCCGGATGCCTTGGCAGCAGCCTCTGCAGCAGTGCGAACCTGCGTGACAGCAGCGGTCTTCTGCTCGGCAGTCATCGTGGCGGCAGTCGCCTTCAGCTGGTCGATGGTGGCCTGAACGCCAGCGTCAATACCGGCAGGCGCAGCCTTCATGGCGTCAACAGCCGGGTCGGCAGCCTTCATCGCATCAGCAGCCGGAGCGGCAGGTGCAGCCGGGTCAGCAGCCTTCATCGCGTCAGCAGCCGGAGCAGCAGGCGCAGCCGGGTCAGCGGCCTTCATGGCGTCAGCAGCAGGTGCGGCTGGCGCAGCGGCCTTTTCTTCGGCCTTGTTGCAGCCGGCCAGAGCCAGAGCGGACACCGAAGCGGCAAGGATAAGGAACTTCTTCATTTTGCAATACCTCCAAGCGGCGATTCCGTGCCGCGACGAGGTTCCTTTTGCGCCCAATTGTGGCAGGTTTACAGCAGATTGTGGCAATGCACCCAGTTTAGTGCACTGCAACACACTTTTTAGTGATTAAAATCGATTTGATCACCTGAAGTTCCGGTATCAAACAATCATCACGTGCGTGGCAAAGCAGACAATATGGCAATGAAAAACACATCCAACGGCAAATGGGATTTCTGGATCGACCGCGGCGGCACCTTCACGGATATTATCGGCCGCAATCCAAACGGCAAACTGATCGCCCACAAGCTCCTGTCCGAAAATCCGGAAGCCTGGCGGGATTCCGCCATTCAAGGGATGCGCGACCTGCTTGGCCTGAAGGCAGGCAACCCGTTCCCGCTCGCATCAGTCGGCGAGATTCGCATGGGCACCACAGTCGCCACCAACGCGCTCCTGGAGCGCAAGGGCGACCGCACGCTGCTCCTCATCACCAAAGGCTTCCGTGACGCCCTGCGCATCGCCTATCAGGCCCGCCCCGATATTTTCGCCAAACAGATAATCCTCCCCGAACAGCTTTACCAACGCGTCATCGAAATCGAGGAGCGCGTCCGCGCCGACGGCACAGTCGAAGCCGCTTTGGATATGACCGCGCTCATCCCGCAACTCGCCAAAGCCAAGGCCGACGGCTTTGATGCCGTCGCACTCGTTCTCATGCACGCTTGGAAATACCCTGCCCACGAACTGGCCGTCGAAGCGGAGCTCCTCAAATCTGGCTTTGCCCAAATCTCCGTCAGCCATAAAGTCTCCCCGCTCGCCAAACTGGTCGGGCGCGGCGATACCACGGTGGTCGATGCCTACCTCTCTCCCATCTTGCGTCGCTACGTCGCCCAGGTCGCCGACGCCCTCGGGCTCACTGGCCGCAAGGATGATCCGAAGCTCCTGTTCATGATGTCCTCCGGCGGCCTTACGGACGCAGACCTGTTCCAGGGCAAAGACGCCATCCTCTCCGGCCCCGCCGGCGGCGTCGTCGGCATGGTCGAAACCGCAC
>JANMQE010000360.1:0-5955 GCA_031370195.1 Phyllobacteriaceae bacterium | reverse complement strand
TTCTTTCAGGATGCGCTCGTAAGGCCGCGTCTTGTAGCCGGAGGCGGCAGAGATTGTGTTGCCGTGCATGGGATCGCACGACCAGACGACCTTGCGGCCCTCTTTCTCAACGGCACGGATGAGCTTGGGCAGATGCTCGCCGACCTTGTCCGCGCCGAAACGGGCGATCAATGTCAGGCGACCGGGCTCATTGTCCGGGCTCAATATGTCGATCAGGCGCAGCAATCCGTCAGGATCCAGCGTCGGGCCACATTTAAGGCCAATCGGGTTCTTGATGCCACGGCAATATTCAACGTGCGCATGGTCGCTCTGGCGGGTGCGGTCACCGATCCAGATCATGTGGCCGGATGTGGCATACCAATCGCCGGAGGTCGAATCGACACGCGTCAATGCCTCCTCATAGCCAAGCAGCAACGCCTCGTGGCTGGTGTAGAAATCGGTCTCGCGCAGCGCGTAATTGGTCTTGGAGGTGATGCCGATCGAGCGCATGAAATCAATGGTTTCAGAAATGCGCGCAGCGAGCGCTGAATAGCGGTCGCCCTGCGGCGAGTCGGCCACAAAATCCATTGTCCACTGGTGGACGTTCTCAAGGCTGGCGTAGCCGCCCTGCGCGAAGGCGCGGAGCAGATTGAGCGTGGCGGCAGACTGGCGGTAGGCCATCTCCTGACGCGCAGGATCGGGAATGCGCGATGCTTTGTCAAACTCGATGCCGTTGATGATGTCGCCGCGATAGGATGGCAGCGTAATGTCGCCCTTGGTTTCATTGTCGGACGAGCGTGGCTTGGCGAACTGGCCGGCAATGCGGCCGATCTTCACCACCGGCTGCGAGCCGGCAAAGGTCAAAACCACGGCCATCTGCAGGAACACGCGGAAGAAATCGCGGATGTTGTCGGCACCATGCTCGGCAAAGCTCTCAGCGCAATCGCCGCCCTGCAAGAGGAAGCCGCGCCCTTCCGCTACATCGGCCAAGGCCTTCTTGAGGTCGCGCGCTTCACCGGCGAACACCAGCGGCGGATAGGTGCGCAAGCGCGCCTCGACATCAGCAAGAATCTGGCTGTCCGGATAGGCCGGAACCTGGCTGATCGGCTTGTCGCGCCATGAAGTCGGGGACCAGTTCTGTGTCATGCTTTGTGCTTTCAAAGGTTGGGACGTGGCGCGCGGCAATTCAGCCGGCGCTGTTTTGGTGGCAAAGGCGCTGTGGTCGGGCACCAGAATGTGGTTCTCGTCCGCCAACGCCCGGATTTTCATCACCGCAATGCTCTCGTGCACCTTGGCCGGATCAAGCTCCATGCGGTAAATCGTCGGCTGGCTGATGCCGGCCTTGGCCGCAAGCTCAGCCTGCGACAGGTCGAGCATGGAGCGGATATATTTGATCTGGCGACCGGTGAGTTGCGGAATGTTCATGGCGTCAATCTCGTTATGTGACGCTCAAATAGGTCAACATGAATTGAATGTCAAACCATTGTGAATTAAAAACATCAGACGATTAGTAGAATCTGATAGCCGTAAACCGCGCAAAGAAGTTCACACCACGCATCGGCGCGGTGACGTCCATTTTCCAGTAAGTCTCGCGATCCTTTGACGGAAGCTGTGGGGCGGAGGGAAGTTTCATGGTGAAATTCACCCGGCCAGTGGACAATGCCTGCGCATGCGGGACAGTCATTTTGCCGGACCAGAACGGTCTGGTGGAAAGCGGCGACCGTTCGCCATCGTGGCCGCGCGGGCCATAGGCAAAGCACCCCAGCGTGAGCGTGAAATCGCCCAGCACATCGGCCGGCCTGTCAAAGACAATGGCGCCGCTGAACGAGGCGCCGAGCCGCCCCGGAGTGTATTCGAGAACCGGTGTGCCGATCTTTCGCTGCCGCAGAAACCCGCGCAAAGCAAGAACGCCCGTCAAGAGCATCAGCGGCCCGCACAGGAACGGCAGCAGCACTGACGGACTGGACATGTCAGGGTCACGAACCGGCACCTCATACCACCAAGTGCCGACGATGGAGGCAATGGCGAAAAGGATCGTCAATGTGACGGCGTAGCGATAATCCCTCAGGGCCACAGACGTAAGCCTTTGCGGACCTTTTTGCGTGACTGACATGGACTGCCCTCCCCACGACTGGTTTCGGCAAGCATAGAAGCGTGCGCAAACCGGCGAATTTGATGCGTCTTGACGTCCCCTGCACAACGAATTCTAGCACAGCCTTTGGCCGCCGTAATCCGGGTCTGTAAGTCAAAGTGATTAGGGTCGAGTGACGCGCGGGTGTAGAATTTTGCATTGCTCTTTCGAGGAAAGGACCATGTCATGACCATGAAGGAATTCCACTGCGGAACACTCGTCCCGGGCTGCCAATGGCATACGCGCAGCGACAGCGAAGCCGAGATCATCCGCCGGGCATCGGAGCACATGCGCGAGACGCACCGCGAAACGGTGATCCGCGAGACGATGGTGGAGGCGATCAAGGCGCGGATTGGCGTGGAGCAGAAGGCGGCATGAGAACTATCCCGACTCCCCGCAGTTCGCGGAGACACGGGATAGTGGGCTTTAAACTCTCACCCCGCCCCTGACCAAATACGTCGGCGCATAGATCGTCACCAACTCCTCTGCCGCAGTCGGATGCACCGCCATGGTGCGGTCGAAGTCTGCCTTGGTTGCGCCCATCTTCAACGGGATCGCCAAAAGCTGCGCCATTTCGGCGGCATCGGGGCCCATTATGTGGGCACCAATGACCTTTTGGCTGGCGCTATCGACGATCAGCTTCATCAGCATCCGGTCTTGCGAGCCGGACAGGGTCGCCTTCATCGGGCGGAACTCGGCGCGGAAAATGTCGAGATCGCCGAATTTTTTTGCAGCCGACTCTTCTGACAGGCCGACGGTGCCGAGTTCCGGCCGGGTGAAGACGCCGGTGGCGATCATCTCGTGATCCGGCCGGGTCGGATTGTTCTTGAACGCGGTTTCGACAAAGCACATGGCCTCGTGGATCGCCACCGGTGTGAGTTGCACGCGGTTGGTGACATCGCCGACGGCGAAGATGTTTGGCGCAGACGTGCGCGAATATTCGTCAACCGTGATCGCGCCGAGCTTGTCGGTCGCGACCCCTGCCCGCTCCAAACCAAGCCCTTCCGTGTTTGGCATGCGCCCGACGGCAAGCAGGACCTGATCGGTGTCAAGCGCCTCGCCATTGCTCATGATGACATGCAGCCGCCCGTCATCGCCGCGCCGCACGCCTTCGAGCATTGTTTCGGTAAGAATGCGAATGCCCTTCAACGTCATCGCCTTGTGCAAGCCCTGACGCAAATCCTGGTCGAAGCGCGACAGCACTTCCTTGCCGCGATAGACGACTGTGACATCCGTGCCGAGCCCATGGAAAATGTTGGCAAACTCCAGCGCAATATAGCCGCCGCCCTCAATGATGATGTCTTTTGGAAGTGCACTGAGTTCGAATACGTCATCGGAGGTGATGCACAGCTCACTGCCCGGCAACGCCTTGTGCGGATTGGGACGCCCGCCCGTGGCGATCAGAATATGGTCGGCTGTGACTGTCTTGCCGTTGTTCAAAAGGCGGATGGTGTGGGCATCAACAAGTTCGGCGCGGCTGTCGAATATGGTCGCCTTGTTGGTGTCCAGCCCCTTGCGATAGAGACCTTCAAGCCGGGAGATTTCGATATCCTTGAACGAAATCAGCTTCTTCCAGTCGAAACTTCTCTCACCGACAGTCCAGCCAAAACCGGCTGCGTCTTCAAAATGATCCTGAAACTCTGATGCGTAGACCAGAAGCTTCTTCGGCACACATCCACGAATGACGCAGGTACCGCCAAACCGGTACTCTTCGGCAACTCCGACACGTTTGCCCATCGAAGCCGCCACGCGCCCGGCGCGCACGCCTCCAGACCCGCCGCCGATCACAAACAGATCAAAATCATAAGCGGACATGTCAAGGCTCCATCAATCATGTGATGACGTTGAATTAAGCGCTATGGCCGACAAAAGCAAAGCCCGGTCGGAAGAACCGGCCGGGCTTGGCAGAAATGTCAAATTGCGGGTGGATTACTGCTTCGGGGCTTCCGGCGCTTTGTCGCCTTCGGCTGGCACAGCCTCTGCCGGTGCTTCGGGCGCAGGCGTGGCGGCCTTCAGCTTTTCGCCGACGTTCACAGCCAGATCGCGGGCAATGCCGCCCTGCCAGATGTTGGCCGCGTCAATCAGTCCGCGCGTGGCAATCGGGCCTTCCTTGATCAGCTTCTTGCCGGCGTCAGTCTGATAAAAGTCAGCGATGGCTTTCAAATCCGCCTCGGTGAAGACTTTCGCATAAACGTTTGCCGCTTCCTTTTCGAGATCGCCGCGCCGGGCTGCAAGAGCGATCACTTCCGTGTCGACCGTTGATGTGATGATCGCTTCAAGGTTCGGATCCTTCTGGATCAGCTCACGCTTCAGCGATGCGGCGGCTTGCGGCAAAATCGCATCGAACTGGTCGGTCGCACCGATGGCTGTGATTGCCGCGCGGGCGACAGCCAGATGTTCCGGAGTCGCATCCTGCGCCTGGGCAATGCCTGCGGTGAAAAGGAACAGGCCTGCTGCGGCTGCCCTGAAGCTGCGGCCAAGGCCGGATGAGAAATTCATGTCGTGTCTCCGTAATTTCATCGTTCGCATAATTTCATCGTTCAAGTGTGCGGATGCCGCCTGCGCCAGCGATAACGGCAGTCGTTGCCATGTTCAGGAACAGACCGTGCTCTACCACCCCCGGAATGGCATGCAAAGCATATGACAGGGCTGATGCATCGCGAATAAGGCCAAAAGATGCATCAAGAATGAGATGCCCGCCATCGGTCACAAATCTTTGGCCGTCCCGCTCCCGAAGCGTCACAGCGCCCTGAAGGCCAAGCGACTTTGCAACGCGCTCAACAGCAAACTTGGTGGACATCAGCCCAAACAGATTGACTTCGATCGGCAGCGGGAAGGCACCGAGATGATCGACCATCTTTGTCTCATCGGCGATCACCAACATTCTGGCAGACGCCGCCGCAACGATTTTCTCACGCAGCAACGCCCCGCCACCACCCTTGATAAGCGAGAACTCCGGGTCGATTTCATCCGTGCCGTCAATGGTCAGATCAAGCTCGGGAAGGTCTTCGAGCGTTGCCAAGGGAACGCCGAGTTCGTGGCACAGCGCAGCGGAACGCTCTGATGTCGGAACGCCTGTGACGACAAGTCCCGCTGCCACCTTTTCAGCCAAAAGCCTGATGAATTCGTCGGCAGTTGAACCGGTGCCAATGCCAAGCCGCATGCCGGACGTGACATGCTCCAGCGCCGCAGTTGCGGCCATGATCTTCAGTCGACGGGCATCCATCAAGCCGTGTTCCTCTGGCAATCCCGGTATAAAACCGCGCGCCTCCTATCATGGAATATTCACAGATGCCATGTCTGAGGCTGTTCATTTCTTGGCGATTGAACGTGCGGCTCTTGCGGCAGACTTCATTGCCAGCCAGTTTGGGCGATGACCAAACCGATTCTCGTCTTTGACCTCGACGGCACATTTGCCGACACCGCCCCCGATCTGCTGGATAGCCTCAATCACTGTCTGGAAGATGCAGGCCTGCCGCCCGCCGACCCGCGCGATCTGATGAAATATGTCGGCCAAGGCGGGCGTGTGATGATTGAAAGGGCGATGCACGCGCGCGGAAAGACCGTAAAGCCAGCGTTGCTTGAAGAGATCATGATCCGTTTCGTCACGCACTATGAAGCAAACATGCCGGGAAAAACCAAGGTGTTCGAGGGCGCGATGGCCGCGCTCGACCGGTTCTCCAACGCCGGGTATATCCACGCCATATGCACCAACAAGTATGAAGCCATGTCGCGCAAGTTGCTGGAGAAGCTGGGCGTTGCAGACCGCTTCGAGGCGATATGCGGCCAAGACACGTTCCCGTTCAAAAAGCCCGACCCGCGCCATCTTATTGAAACGATCAAGC